>JBFHIK010000179.1:0-5912 GCA_041596555.1 Methanosarcina sp. | reverse complement strand
GGGAAGCCGGGATCCCGGTTGTAGGTCCCAGGAAAGCCTGTGCAGTTATTGAGTTTGATAAGGCCTGGGCAAGGAACTTCATGAAAAAATATGGGATTAAAGGCTGCCCTGCCTATGAAGTTTTCACGGACGAAGCTCCTGCACATGCTTTCATTGAAAAGCTTGGCGATGTTGCGGTCAAGCCTTCCGGGCTTACAGGCGGTAAAGGCGTAAAGGTGATGGGTGACCAGCTCCCTGACCTCAAAGCTGCCAGGGAATATACAAGCGAGCTTCTGGAAAAAGGGTCTGTAGTTATTGAGGAACGTTTCATAGGAGAAGAGTTTACTCTACAGGCTTTTGTGGACGGAAAAAACCTTGCTTTTTTCCCTGCAGTGCAGGACCATAAGAGAGCTTATGAAGGGGACTTTGGACCGAATACAGGCGGCATGGGCTCATACACCGATGCAGGAGAAATCCTTCCTTTCATGCTTTCCGAAGACCTTGAGCAGGCAAAAAAGATTATGCAGCATACCGTAACAGCGCTGTATGAGGAAACAGGGACAGGATACCAGGGCATTCTCTACGGGCAGTTTATCCTGACAGCCAGCGGCCCCAAAGTAGTGGAGTTCAATGCACGGTTCGGAGACCCTGAAGCTATGAATGTTATACCCCTTATTGAGACTGATTTTATAGAAATTATGTCTGCTGTGGTAAAAGGCACCCTTGAAAACCTGCCTGTAAAGTTCAGCAGGAAAGCGACGGTCTGTAAGTATGCAGTTCCCGCAGGCTACCCGGATAATCCTGAAAAAGACAGCGAAGTAGTTGTAGGAGATGTGGGAGAGGCTTCAGTCTACTATGCAAGTGTGTATGAAAAAGAGGGAAAAATTTACACTACCGGCTCCCGTTCCGTTGCTGTCGTCGGGTGCGCAGAAACAATTGAGGCTGCAGAAAAAATCGCCCAGAACGCTCTTGAAAATATTCGAGGTAAACTTTTCTTCCGGAAAGATATAGGCACTGCCGATCTTATCCAGAAAAGAATTGACCATATGAAAGAACTTAGAGGCTGACTGTTTTAATAGCTATGCAGGAATACCGCGTGTAAATAAGTACTATGCAAGTAATATAAAGTTTAAGCCAGAAATAAGTCGGGGTTTGAGATTATGAAAAAAGATGTACTTTCTATAACTGACCTGTCCCGGGAGGAGATCTACGAACTCCTTGAATCGGCCGTGGACCTGAAAGCAAAGCGCAAGGCAGGAGAATATACCGAGTACCTGAAGCATAAAAGCCTTGGAATGATTTTTGAGAAATCCTCAACAAGGACCAGAGTTTCCTTTGAGGTTGCAATGACCGATTTCGGTGGACACTCTCTTTACCTGAACTCCAGGGACATCCAGGTAGGAAGAGGCGAGACCATTGAGGACACTGCAAGGACCCTTTCGGGTTACCTGCACGGAATCATGGCCAGGGTTATGAGCCACGATACTGTGGAGAAGCTTGCAAAATATTCAACCATACCCGTGATCAATGCCCTCTCCGACCGGGAACACCCCTGCCAGATCCTGGGCGACTTCATGACCATCATGGAGTTCAAGAAAAATTTTGAAGGCCTTAAATTCGCCTGGGTGGGAGACGGAAACAACGTCTGCAATTCTGCCCTCCTTGGCTCGGCTATCATGGGAATGGAATTTGTCGTTGCCTGCCCTAAAGGCTATGAGCCAAAAGCCGAGTTCCTTGAACAGGCAAAAGCTCTCGGAGGCAAGTTCACAATTACAGATGACCCGAAAGTTGCCGCAAAGGATGCCGATATTATCTATACTGATGTCTGGGTCTCCATGGGCGACGAAGCCGAACAGGAAAAGCGCCTGAAGGACTTTACCAGGTTCCAGGTCAACACCGAACTCCTTGGAGTTGCAAAACCGGACGTAATAGTTATGCACTGCCTGCCCGCCAGACGAGGCCTGGAGATTACGGACGAGGTCATGGACGGCCCGAATTCGGTAGTCTTTGAAGAGGCAGAAAACCGCCTGCATGCCCAGAAAGCCCTTATCCTGAAATTGATGAGATAAAATTTCATCAATTTCCACCTTTACATTTAAAATCCCATATCTGAATGGGTCCCTGACCTGAAAGGAAAACATTATTGTCTTCTTGCATTACAAAGCAGAAATCTTAGAAAAGTAACCCGGGTTTTCATATCCCGAAATGGATTTCAAGGAAAAAGTATAAAAACAAAGAGCGCTACTATCTGCTGCTGTAACATAAACCACATCATGCGAGAGTTGCCCAGCCAGGTCAAAGGCGCTGGATTCAGAGTCCAGTCTTGTAGGAGTTCGTGCGTTCGAATCGCACCTCTCGCACTCAAACTTTTTTTAATCGATTTATTCTTTTTTAGCTACTTTTTTGCTCAATTATTCTGATTCACCTTTATTCGGATTCACCTGCTTTTTGAGGAGTTCGTTATAGAGCTCGCAAGATTCCCTCTATGCAAAGTATACGTAAATAGCTCCAGGCTCTTTTAATCTGGCTTCAGCCATTGTTAAGAAAACCCCCACTCCTGAAGTAGTCAGCAGGCATTTTTTCGGATACTGCAGACACTTAGAAAGAAAATGGGTAGCTAATACTACCCATATATATATCAGCGTTATACGGTACATTTCTGTAATCCTGCCACACTATTCTATCCCCGGAGATTGCGGGAAATTCCTGCTCTGACATATTTGTGGTAATCTGAATTTCCCTGGAAGTTGAGATATTATACATATACAAATCGTCATTGTCGTTACGGAAATCATACCACAAAAACCCTGTCACCAGTGATGGCAGAATTATGTGCTTTTCCACTGGTTGAGACCTGAGTTCTGTTCGTAAACCGATATATGCCCCTCATTTCAATGGGGGGAGCAGCCACAGAATATCAGGATGATTATCTTTATTCCCGTATACTCCCGCATGGATTTGGAGGAATCAGATACCATTATTTTGAAAATTTAATATGAGAAAAGTTATATTCATGTCTTGCGTTTACGAATCCTATGAAAAAAAGATTTTCCAATAAAATCCTTATTATTGGTTATGGCTCAGTTTCACAGTGTACCCTACCTCTCTTACTTGATAAACTCGATGTTCCGCTAGAAAACATTACCTTAATTGATTTTGAAGATAAATCAAAGGCCCTGAAAAAATACACTAATCAGGGATTAAGATTTGTCTGTGAAAAAATTACCCCGAAAAATCTGGATCAAGTTCTGTCACAATATATGGAAAATGAAGGCATGATCATTGATCTTTCATGGAATATCGATGCCAATGACATCATTAAGTGGTGCCATGAGCACAATGTATTGTATGTTAACACTTCGGTTGAAGTATGGGACCCGGCTGAGAAATTTTTGACTCAAAGTCTATTGGAAAAATCGCTTTATTTACGGCAAATGAGATTGCTTGAACTTTCCCGTGATTGGAAAGATGCGCCGACTGCTGTTGTTGACCATGGCGCAAATCCTGGCCTGATAACTCACTTCGTAAAGCAAGGCTTGCTGGATATTGCCGCCCGCACCTGTGAAGATAAGAAAGTCTCTCCTGAGGATGAACAGGAAATTGCCCTCCTTGCAAAGAACAGGGATTTTGCCCGCCTGGCTAAGAAATTGGGAGTCAAAGTGATCCATTGTAGCGAGCGAGATACTCAAGTCGCAAACCGGGCAAAGGAGGTCAATGAATTTGTAGGGACATGGAGCATTGAAGGATTGAGGGAAGAAGGAACTGCTCCTGTTGAAATAGCCTGGGGAACGCATGAGAGCAAATTGCCGCCCCTGGCGCATATACCTCCTTACGGACCGAAAAATGTGATTCTCTTGCCCCAGATGGGCATTAATACATGGGTCAGATCGTGGATACCGGATGAAGAAATTGTAGGTATGGCGATCCGTCATGGCGAATCATATGGACTTTCAAAACTGTTAACTGTTTGGGAAGATGGCGAGGCAGTCTATAAGCCTACCGTACATTATGCTTATATGCCCTGTCACGACACACTTTCCTCTCTTTGCGAATTGCGAGGCCGAAATTATGAACTTCAACCCAGACTCAGGATTATGACAAATGAAATCACATCCGGTGAGGATATAATAGGGGCACTCTTGATGGGCCATTCTTATAATTCCTGGTGGACCGGAAGCTCATTGAGCATTGAAGAGGCCAGACCCCTTGCTCCCGGTCAGAATGCTACTACTCTTCAGGTAGCTGCAGGCATTGTTGCTGCTGTACTCTGGATGCTTGAAAATCCGCGAGAAGGCATTAAAACACCTGAGGACCTGCCTCATGATTTTGTCCTGGATATTGCCAGACCGTATCTTGGAAAATTTATTTCCACACCTTCGGACTGGACCCCGCTTAAAAATCGCAAAATATTTTTCAAAGAAAATCCAGCCGTGAAACACAATCCTGATACATGGCAATTCGAAAACTTTCTTTTCGTAAATTAATCCTGAGTAAACTACCCCTCCGGGGCAGACTGCTGTCTGTCAAGGAAGGGGTAGAAAAGTAATTTCAAGCAATGTCAAGAAATTAAAAAAAGATTTTTTATTGGGGTTTTCCCGCCTGATTGCACATTTCAGGCGGGAGGTCTGTTCACACAATTAAGTAATAAGAAATACATCTCTCTAAATATATAAATATTTTGATGTAGTCAGGTTTAAGATCTGGCATAGAAGGATTTCGTGGGTTCAAATTGCACTCATCAACTAAAAGAAGGAGAATCTCTATTATGCTGCAACCTCAAAGGGATAAACTTCCTCCCATCTATCACCCATAACCGAACTAATACCCCATTCTTCTACCTTCATCTGCACTGTATCCCCTTCTAGTCTAATTGTTATGAGGTTTCCACTTTCGTAATAATCGCATTTGATAGGAGAAGAATCTCCATAGCGTAAGAAGGCAGTACCGCAGTCATACAAAATGAGATAGTCGCTTCCTGATTGGAATTTTCGTTTCATGCAGGGGATCTCCATAATTTAGAATTATTTTATATTGTTTTTTACTTATTATCCGTGCTAAAAGACTTCCGTGTCGTGGCATACATCAGGTTAACTGCCGCACCGATTAAACAAGAGAATTGAGCAAACAGTGCTGCATTTATCCTGTCAGATCCTGTTAAATTCACTTTTAATCCCTTATGGAAATTCTGGAATGTCCTTATACTGTTAACGCCGTACGTCTTTATTAATTTTTTGCCTTTGTGTGTATTTTGCATTCTTCTTTTGCCTGGCCTGTAATTGCCACCGTTCATCCCCTCACAGAGTCTCCATCCAGGCTTGAACCCCTTCAATTAGGGGGTCAGGATTAAAAAAGTCACATCTGCATTTCTACATGGAAACGCCTTCAAGGGTCATAGAGAAAACCAGAAAATTGTATACATTCTCTTTGCACCTCATATTCGGTGAGATGTTTTCGGTGAGATGTGCGTTTTGGATTTCTGTATGCATGTAGGCTTTGAATACAGGTGTAAGTACAAAATGTTTCAAGTGTTAAATCGTTTCAAGTGTTAAATCTTTAGTTCCGCATTTTAAGCGCATAAATGTCGTCTGATGCCGACTAATGCGCTTAAACTTAAGCGTATAAGATGCAAGGCAGAATATCTAAACCGCGATCATCTGACCTCATGCCTTTACGGAAAAGTATATATGCCTAAAAAAGCGGAAGTTAGGGGTGAGCATAAAATAACGAAACAAAATAGGATTAATTTAGACGCAATTTCTCCTCGAAATGAGGAAAAATTGTATCTTTTCAAAGGCTACCTGAATTGTTATGAAAAATCAAATTGCGGGCGGCCACCCCAACCTAAACAGACTGTCCGACAATTACTATCAGTAATCAAAGTTGCGGTGGCGCACCCCGCCGCAAGCAACGGGGTATGTTCGCGCCACCGCTAT
>JBFHIK010000178.1:0-5940 GCA_041596555.1 Methanosarcina sp. | reverse complement strand
GCTCAGAAGAATAAATTTTCCGGGTCATCCGTGGACAGGAAAACCCAAATGCAGTTAAAAATAATAAGAGTGTTGTATTAACTTGATTCGAAGCACTCCGAATGAGTTATAAAGTACAGGAGAAAAACGGGGGGAAGAATATGAACTCAAAAGAATTCAAAATACACAGTTCTTCTAAAGTTTACGGTACCTCTATAATCGGAAAGGATACGGCAATTCTGGAAAATGTTATACTGGGGTATCCAGAACACAGAATCCTTATGGAGATTCTCAAACAGGATATGGAGATAGAGGACTTTGATTTTCCGGGTTGCAGTATAGGTCCAAACTCGATTATAAGAGCAGGGTCTACAATTTTTTCCAGCGTTAAAACCGGAAAAAACTTCAAGACCGGACATAATGTAATGATCAGGGAAAACACACAAATTGGGGACAATGTACTTATCGGAACGAACGTTATCGTAGATGGCAATGTGAAGATAGGAAACAATGTAAGTATTCAGGGAAACGTCTATATCCCAACAAATGTGGTTATCGAAGACAATGTATTTATCGGACCGTGTGCTGTCCTTGCCAACGATAAATATCCAATCCGTAAGAAATACGAGCTTAAAGGCCCTGTTTTGAGAAAAGGAGCATCCATAGGCGCTAACGCCACCCTGCTTCCTGGAGTGGAAATAGGGGAGGGAGCAATGGTTGCCGGAGGAGCCCTTGTGACAAAAGATGTGCCTCCGTGGAAACTGGCGGTTGGCGTACCTGCCAGAATCCAGGAGCTCCCTGAAGATCTTAAAGAATTAAACCGGATATGAACTAAACCGGATATGAACTAAACCGGATATGAACTAAACCGAATATAAATCTATCAAAAAATCAAAATTAACTAATATTAAGTTTTATTGAGATTTTATAAGAGGTCCAAAAATGATCCCAATCGCCAGGCCCCTGCTGGGCAAGGAAGAGATTGATGCAGTGACGAAGGTCCTGAGTTCAGGTATGATTGCACAGGGACCAAAAGTAGAAGAGTTTGAGCTTGCTTATTCTGAGTACATGGGCTGCGAGTATTCAGCTGCTGTAAACTCCGGCACTGCCGCCTTGCATATCGCGCTTCTTGCCCACGGCATTGGAAAAGAAGACGAAGTA
Source organism: Methanosarcina sp. (assembly GCA_041596555.1). GTDB lineage: Archaea > Halobacteriota > Methanosarcinia > Methanosarcinales > Methanosarcinaceae > Methanosarcina. The sequence continues at coordinate 4,800 of JBFHIK010000178.1, read as the reverse complement.
ATTACAAGCCCTTTCACCTTTATTGCCACTGCAAATAGCATTCTTTACACCGGGGCAAAACCTGTTTTTGCAGATATTGAACCGGATACATATAATTTAGATCCCGAAAAGATCCAGGAGAAGATTACTTCAAAAACGAAAGCCATTATGCCTGTCCACCTTTACGGACACTCTGCAGACATGAAAGCCATAATGGAAATCGCTGAAGACCACAAGCTTGTCGTGATTGAAGATGCCTGCCAGGCCCATGGCGCAGAATGCCTCGGGAAAAAGGTTGGCAGTTTCGGGACCGGAGCATTCAGCTTCTACCCGACTAAAAACATGACAACAAGCGAAGGCGGGATGATTACAACAAACGACAGGGAAATCGCAGAAAAATCAAAGATGGTCAGGGCTCACGGCTCAAAAGTTCGCTACCTGCATGAAATGCTGGGCTTTAACCTGCGCATGACTGATATTGCAGCCGCAATCGGGCTTGTTCAGCTCGAAAAACTGGGCGGGTTTACTGCCGCAAGGCAGAAAAATGCAGCCATGCTTTCAGCCGGACTCAAAGGCATTTCAGGAATTGTACCTGCGATAACAAAACCTGGCTGTACCCACGTTTTCCACCAGTACACAATCAGAGCTCAAAAGAGGGACGAACTGGCAGCGTTCCTGAAGGAAAATGAAATAGGAACCGGGATACACTACCCAATACCCATCCACAAACAGCCATATTATATGGAACTGGGGTACAAAGATTCCCTGCCGGTCTCAGAGAAAGCAGCAGAAGAGGTCCTTTCCCTCCCTGTACATCCGGCTTTATCCGGAGACGACGTGCAGAAGATAGTTAAAGCAACCAGAGAATTTTATGCAAACGATTGAGTAATTCCCGGACAGTAACCGCATTCTCAGAAACAGGAAGTGAAACCTTGATCAGAGTAGGAGTAATAGGCACAGGCGCCATGGGCCAGAACCACGTCCGAATCTACAGTGAGATGGAGGGCGTGGAGCTTGCCGGAATATCGGATGTAGACCAGACCAGAGTCGAAGCCATGGCTGCCCAGTATAAAACGAAAGCCTATACGGATTATAAAAAAATGTTTGCCGCAGGCCTTGATGCAGTAAGCGTTGTTGTGCCCACAAAACTGCATAAGCAGGTAGTACTTGATGCCCTGGAAGCGGGCCTTCATGTCCTTGTAGAAAAACCAGTTGCCGACACGGTTGAAAACGCGGACCTGATGATTAAAGCTGCAAAGAAAGCAAATAAGGTGCTCATGGTAGGGCACATCGAACGTTTCAACCCTGCAATTATAAGGCTCAAAGAAATCATAGAATCGGGCACCCTTGGCAAGATAGTATCCATCTCTACCAGGAGAGTTGGCCCTTACAACCCAAGGATAAGGGACGTTGGGGTAATTCTGGATATCGGTGTTCACGATATAGACGTTATTTCATACCTTTACGGCAAAAAGATCAGGGGTGTCTACGCCATTGCTGGTGCAGATATCCACTCTTTTGAAGACCACGCCTCAATTATCCTGCGCATGGACCATAATTTTGCAGGCGTTGTAGAAACAAACTGGCTTACCCCTCATAAAGTAAGACAACTGACAGCAATAGGAATTAAGGGTGTAGCCTACCTGGACTACATCGACCAGACAGTTGAACTTCATGACAATGGCTGGATCAGAAAAGCCAAAGTCGAGCCAAGCGAGCCCCTGAAAAATGAGCTCGTTTACTTTATAGACTGCGTTAAGACAGGGAGAGAACCTAATCCCAGTGGTGAAGATGGAAAACACGCCCTTGAAGTAGCAATGGCAGCCATCAGGTCTTACGAAGAAGAGAGATTAATAGAAGTAGAGCAATAAATATGGAAGAATACCCTAAAAACAATACTGGAAAGTGATAAAGCATGAGCAAATTGGAAAAACTTTTAAAGGAACGCGGCCCTATCAAAAAAATAGGAGTACTTGGCATGGGTTATGTAGGAATCCCTGCAGCCGTCTTATTCGCAGATGCTCCCTGTTTTGACAAAGTACTGGGCTTCCAGCGCGACTCAAAAAGCTCAGGCTACAAGATTGATATGCTCAACAGAGGGGAAAGCCCTCTAAAAGGGGAAGAGCCGGGCCTTGAAGAACTCATTGGAAAGGTCGTAAAAGCAGGCAAATTCGAGTGCACCCCCGATTTCTCAAGGATCTCCGAACTTGATGCAGTTACACTTGCAATTCAGACTCCTTTTGCAAATCCCAGAGACCTGATACCCGATTTCAGCGCGCTCATAGAAGGGATCAAAAACGCAGGAAAATACCTGAGGCCGGGTATGCTTGTAGTCCTCGAATCCACAATCACTCCGGGAACAACTGAAAGAATGGCAAAACAGATCCTTGAGGAAGAGTCCGGGCTGAAAGCAGGCGAAGATTTTGCCCTTGCCCATGCCCCTGAAAGGGTAATGGTAGGCAGGCTTTTGAAAAACATCAGAGAACACGACCGGATAGTAGGCGGAATTAATGAGGCAAGCACAAAAAGGGCTGTTGAACTTTACTCCCCTGTGCTCACTGTAGGAAAAGTTATCCCTATGAGTGCAACTGCGGCAGAGGTTACAAAAACTGCGGAGAACACTTTCCGTGACCTTCAAATTGCAGCAATCAACCAGCTTGCCCTTTACTGTGAAGCCATGGGCATAAATGTCTATGATGTCAGGACCGGGGTTGACAGCTTGAAAGGCGAGGGGATAACAAGAGCCGTACTCTGGCCCGGTGCAGGGGTTGGAGGCCACTGCCTGACCAAAGATACGTACCACCTGGAAAGAGGGGTCAAGATAGGGACAGGACAGCTGGACTATCCCGAAGGTGCGGATTCAATCTACGTGCTTGCCAGAAAAGTCAATGACTTTATGCCTGCACACATGTACAACCTGACTGTTGCCGCCCTTGAGAGGCTTGGAAAGAAGATGAAGGGCTCAAAGGTTGCAATGCTCGGCTGGGCATTTATCAGCGACTCTGACGATGCCAGGAACACGCCTTCCGAACCGTATAGAGACCTCTGCCTGAAAGCCGGAGCCAGTGTCATGGTGCATGACCCATACGTTGTCAATTATCCGGACGTTGAGATTTCAGAGAACCTGGAAGAGGTTGTAAAAGGTGCGGATGCTGTAATTGTGCTTGCAGGGCACAGTGCATACTCTAAAGTGACAGCTGATTGGGTGAAGAAAGTAAGTGGGAAAACGAATCCGGTAATTGTTGATGGGAGAAATGTAGTTGAGCCGGATGAGTTTATTGGGAAGGGGTTTGTGTATAAGGGGATTGGGAGGGGAGATAAAAATTCACATGAGATAATATGAAGGGGAAAATTCCCCTTTTTAAGACGAATTTATTTATTATATCTGTGAAGTTGGGTGAGAATTATGTTTGAAAAACTGAAAGAAAACGAGGAGCTCTGGAATCTCTTTACCAGAAAAGAAGAGTACGACCTGACCTTTCGCGACAGGTATGATAGATTTCCGTACTATCTAAGCAACCAGAGAAGTATTTTTGAGCCGAGAGTTTCCAAATTTCTGTTAGAAAACGGACTGAAACCGCAGTATCCGGATGAAAAAAAGTTTGCGGTCTGCCTCACACACGATATCGATGCGGTTTACCCGGAAAAATTGTCTACGATTATCGGGTCTATTAAAGCCCTTGCCAGAGGGGACCTGACAGAGACAATGAAATCCCCTTTTTCCAGGATTTGCAAGAAATGTAATCCCTGCTGGAACTTCAGGAAAATAGTGGAGCTGGAGGCAAAATATGATGCAAAATCCAGTTTTTATTTTCTTGCCCTGAACCCTGAAGAAACGGACTTTAATTATGACATTAAAGACCTTGAATCGGAACTGGGCATTTTATCCGACAGTGGATGGGAAGTTGGCCTGCACGGCGGGCATGAATCTTACAATAGCCTTGAAGACCTCAAAGAAAAAAAAAGTCGGCTTGAAAAAGTCTTAGGAAAAAGGGTTATCGGGTACAGAAATCACTATTTAAGGTTTAAGGTGCCGAATACCTGGGAATTTTTGAGCAAAGCGGGGTTCAAATACGATACAACACTGGGGTATCCGGACTGCGCGGGCTTTAGAAACGGGATGTGCCATCCTTACAGGCCTTTTAATTTGAATGAAGGGCATCCGATCGATATTATGGAGATCCCACTGGTTATTATGGACCGTTCGTTTTTTAAAGACTACATGCGCCTTGATGTTAAAAAAGCCTGGGAATGTACGAAGCATCTTATCAATACTGTTGAACAGCATAACGGCGTGATTACTATCCTCTGGCATAATAACACATGCATTGACGGAGAGACTCTTAAATATTATGAGAAAGTCCTTGAGTACTGTGCCGGTAAAAACGCCTGGATAACCAGCGGAGAAGAAATATATAACTGGTGGACCAGTCAGATTGAACCGGGGTTCTGAAAAACTGAATTGACCTTCATTTACGATAATAAAACAACATCAATCGGCGGCTCAAAGAGAATTCTTTTTTGTCAGATATATGGCTGCCTCAAAGTGGATTAATTTGATTGATGTTGACTCAGGGATCCGTGCGGTTGGAAAGTTAACAGTGACTTTCTGTTAAAGATACAATAATTATTTTATCCGTATATAGAGACTATAATCCTCTGGGAACTACCTTATCCTCTGGGAACTATCTTATCCTCTGGAACTATCTTATCCTCTGGAACTATCTTATCCTCTGGAACTATCTTATCCTCTGGAACTATCTTATCCTCTGGAACTATCTTATCCTCTGGAACTATCTTATCCTCTGGAACTATCTTATC
>JBFHIK010000177.1:0-6009 GCA_041596555.1 Methanosarcina sp. | reverse complement strand
GGAGGAGAACTTGTAAAGACTCACTCCGAGCCCGAAACAGTTGCTTATTACCTGAGAAACGACTATTTGCTGGGCGACCCCCTTATTTTCAGGCATATGCTTATCTGCGGGAGCACGGGAACTGGAAAGACTTTCCTCTCAAAAAACATCCTCCGCCAGTTCATGACTGAAAACAACAGGTATCGACTGCGGAATTCTCCCGGCAAAGCCCAGAAAAACCCCTGCCTGGTAATCATGGACCCTCAGGATGAATATTCTCAGCTTTTTGAGGACAACGAAACCCTGACTGAAGAGGACAAATTCAGGTTTGAGTCCGAAAATGTCACTTATGGCAGGGTTCAGTCCACAAAGGCTTTTGTGGCAAAGGTCGACGGGCAAAAATATCCCGGAGATAAGTCAAGGGCAGAACAGATCGAGTTTACAATTCCTTTTTCCCTTGTGAAGCACAACTCCTGGTTGATATCGGCAGCCGGGATGTCCGAACTTCAGTACATAGGGCTTGAAGTGCTCCTGGGGGACTTTTTCAAATCAAGCGTTCCCCATACCTACCTGAATTTCATTAACCATGTTGAAAATGAAGGTACGCGTTCCTACTATGTGGACAGCGGAAAACTGCATGAGTCTTCTTATGATGGAATTGTAAGGAGAGTAAGCAGCCGGTTTTTCCCGAAGGTTTTTGACCAGGACGCAACTCCAATCACCGAAGTCCTGGGGAAAATCTTCAAGCCAGGGCAGATTTCGGTTTTTCCAACCGAGTACATAAGTTCCCCCCGAATCAGGGACCTCATAGTGCTCACAATCATGAGCCTGATTGTTGACAACAAGCTCAATACTACAGGGATTGATGCCATCAAAGAAACTCCAATTATTCTGGCGCTGGATGAAGCTCACCGCTATCTTTCCCATGCTAACGGGGAACATGCCCGCCTTATCATCTCCCGTTTCGCAGATGCAGCTCGCCAGGGAAGAAAAGAAGCGTTGGGGCTCTTTTTGATCACGCAGGACCCTCAGGATATCGATGACACTGTTTTCAAGCAGGTTAACACAAAGCTGATCCTTAACCTCAATAATGATGCTGCAATCTCAGCCTTAAAAGTCCCCAAAGAGTATGAACGCAGGATTCCCTATCTCAAAAAAGGGCAGATGATAATCCACAGCCCTGACAATAGTGATATTGTGGAAATCCTCGGGCTTTCAAGCTGCGTTGTAAGGCACCGCTAAGAGAATATATACCACAAAAAAGGAAATTCAAAAATGTTTAAAACCTGATCCTGAAAGGGAATATCCGCACATGCCCTTACTGGACAGGCATGTACTTTTTCTCTCTGCCGGGCAATTTTTATTCCCGGCATTTCCTTCCAGGTCTTGTCTTCTTCAGGTTTTGTCTTTTTCAGGTCTATCTTTTTTGCCGTTTCAGAGTTTTTCGAAAAGAATCATGTTATCCAGAACAGCCTGGATATTCCAGTATACATAAGTTCTATAGGCTTCGTTGTTGACGATGTCGTAAATTGCCATGCCTCCAACATTCCAGGAAACGCTTTTGATAAGCTCACTCTCTTGCAGTTTGTCTACGAACGCTTTGAGTTTGCTGAAGTCATTGATACTTTCTCTCCAGTCCGCAGCCCTCAGTCCACTGTCCCTGTCCGCGGTTGCCATCTCCAGCTTCTGGAGGGCAAATGCATATATCTCAAGCAGGTCGATGTTTGCAGGCGAGACGTTCTTGACAATCGGAGCTCCTTCTCGCATACTTTCTTTCAGCCTTTCAGTAAATGCAAAGATGTCGTCGGATGTCAGGGTTTTTTCGGCTACCTTTCCTTTTAATGTTTCAAGAGTCTGTTTCATGATATTTTACCCCTACATAAAATGGCTCACATAATCTAGTTTTAATGGATGAGTTTCAGGGAGTAGTTCATTCACACCTAAAATAAGTAATAAGTTTTCTATATTAAAATGATTCTAATCAGTTTTTTCTATATTAAAATGATTCTAAATCATTTTAGTTCTACGGAGTTATTCACTCGCGCCTAAAATAGGATTATCCGTTTTCTGCCTTAAAATTACCCTTCATTTATAAAGATATTACTTAAAAATTAATATTTTTTTATTGTAATTACTAGGACTAATATCTTTTACGCTGTAAACCGAAATAATAAAACTATTAAACAAAACTATTAAACAAAATACTATTAAACAAAACACTATTAAACAAAACACTATTAAACAAAACACTATTAAACAAAACACTATTAAACAGCTATTTCCTGTTTCAGGATTTCATCTAAAAGATGAAACATTTTATAAAAAAAATGAAAAATGATGGGATAGCGCGGATTTGAACCGCGGTCCAAGCGTCCCAAACGCTCGAGGATGGACCAAGCTACCCTACTATCCCAAGGGTACTTCCTCTCAAATGCGATTCTCCTTTATATAGCTTTCGTTAGAACATGCACATGTACTCTGACTTTACGAGAAAGAAGGGAGAAAGCTTCTATGCTTTAGCTTGGAGATGAATCCCGTTAACTTTCCCAACATTCTTTTCGTCATCCACTACAATTATATTCTTCAAACCCTATCATAATATTCTGGAATCTTACGCGATAACCAGGCACAGGATAACAGAATATTTTGCATTAAATAATTTTTCACCTCTGGAACAGAGGGTAGAGCCTGTGGACTTATGAACGGTAGTTCGAGGTATGAAGCAGGAAGCCCGTTACTTCAGTGATGGGTAGTTCACTCACTCCAATTCTGGACTTTGTGCCGGGGGCCCTACTCCTCAGCCTTTTTTCTCACTCCCAGCGTTGGTAGATGTCGTTTTCCACTCCTAAAAGGTCAAGTGCCCTGCCAGCCATGGTGTCTATGAGGTCATCCAGGGTTTTCGGTCTGGAATAGAAGCCCGGGCATGCCGGGAGAATGCTTGCCCCTGCTTTTTTAGCCTTCAGCATATTCTCGAGGTGTATGAGATTAAGAGGGGTTTCGCGAGTCATCAGGATAAGTTTCCTCTCTTCTTTCAGGCAGACGTCTGCAGCCCTCGTAAGAAGGGTGTCAGATATCCCATTTGCAACTGCCCCGAGAGTCTTCATACTGCAGGGAGCAATAACCATTCCGGCTGTCCTGTAAGAGCCGCTGGCTATAGGCGCTGAAAAGTCTTTCTGGGAATAATTCCAGGTTGCAAGTTTTTCCACTTCAATGGGTAAGTAATCAGTTTCGATCTCGATTATCTGTTTTGCAGCTTCGGTCAGTACAAGGTGAGTCTTTATCCCGTTTTTCGCCAGCACTTCAAGAAGGCGGATCCCATACTGTACCCCTGAAGCCCCGCTGATTCCTACAGTTATTTCCATTATTCGCTTCTCCTTGCTGTCATGTCACTTTTTTCGCAGGAGGCAATGAAGCTTCCAACCATTTCCTCTGCGGCTGAGACTATTTCCCCTATCTCTTCCTGGCTGATATTGTCCACATGGATTCCGGCAACAAATACCGATGTCTTTCCTGTTGCCCTGCTTATCCGCCGTGCGCTGTCCAGGGCAAGCTGTTCTTCCCTGTGTCCGGGCAGGGTGATCACAGAAGAGCTGGCTCTCCTGCTTTTTTCATCAAATAACCCGACCGCAACTGCACCTGCATGCTCCTTTCCGCCGGTAAGGGTCAGCAGGTAGTCTTCTCCGAGCTTTTTTGCTTCGAGCACGATTTCTACCCTGCCGACTTTCCTTGTGGTTTTAAACAAAAGTTTTACTCCTGTATTTTAAGTTTTTTCCAGGTCACTCAGTTTAAATTGTTTTGTGGCTTTTTTTACGTTAAAGTATTCCTTTGCAGCTTTTCCCACAGCTTCGCAGTGTTCTTTTGGGCTGTAGACTCCCATTCTCCAGTTATCCATATGGGCTTCCTGCAGGATTGATACGAAATGTGAAGCTTCATTAAGAGGGATCATCCTGTGATCTGATTTTATCATTGCTTTCATTTCCAGCATTTCAGGTGTCTTTGGAATATCCACAATCACACATTGCGGGTCTACTCCTGCAAGTTCTGCAATCTCCTTCTCAGCTCTCTCAATTTTATCACGGTGCTTGAGCACGCCTTTTCCTGCATCCTCAAGCCCTGTATAAAGCGCCCGCTTATAGAGTTTGCGTGTATCCAGCCGCCTGGCAAGTTCTCCTGCATATCCGCTTGCGTTTCGCATGGCTGCTGTCAGATCTGTGTCATCCATCTGCCTGAGCCTGGCCGGATCAAGTTCCCCCTTTTTGATCATATACTCCACGGCTTTTGAGCACATTGCTTCTGAAATTCTGGTCACGTGATGGTAGTAAACCGAGGTATTCATCCAGAAACGGGAAACCAGAAGGGATTCAGCAGCTTTCAATCCCCCGTAGTCAACAACAAGCCTGTCTTCGTAAAAGTGCATCTGGTTGATCAGGCGGTTGTAGTCCACGATCCCGAAAGCAACGCCTGTGTAGTGAGCGTCCCGGACAAGGTAGTCCATCCTGTCCACATCGATTTCACTGCTGAGGATCTGCCCTAAAGAGGTCTCGCCTTTGACATGTTTTGCAAGGTCTCCGGGGGAAATGCTGTGCTTTTTAAGGACTTCCTTTATTTCCCCTTTTCCTATAATTTCCTTTACATCGTCATGCCTGCGCCGGGTATATTTGTCTATAACGTTCTCGGTTACGTGGGAAAAAGGCCCATGCCCCACATCGTGCAAAAGAGCGGCAGCTCTTATCTCCTTTTTTTTATCCTCTCCAATAGAGTCGAGATTTTTCATCAGCATGGAGGCAAGGTGCATGGCTCCGAGGGAGTGTTCAAAACGGGTATGGTTTGCTCCAGGATATACGAGGTTTGAAAAGCCAAGCTGCTTGATCCTTCTGAGACGCTGCATCTGTGGGGTAGCCAGAAGTTCCTGGACGATTTCATCCATTTCGATGTAACCGTGTACGGGATCAAGGACGACTTTCATTATTCTTTAGACAGATGTCATTATATATTGTTGTATCTATTACTTTGATGCTATTACTTTGATACTGCATAAGCTGCAGAAGCACCTGCCACCCGAAGGCGGAATAAATCCGGGAAAAGGTATTTATCATGATCATATTATCAGGCGGCACCGGAACTCCCAAACTCCTTGACGGGCTCAAGGAAATCCTCCCGCCGGAGGAACTGACCGTTGTTGTAAATACTGCCGAAGACCTGTGGGTTTCTGGGAACCTGATCTCTCCAGACCTTGATACAGTGCTCTATCTCTTCTCAGACCAGATCGACCGGAAGAAATGGTGGGGCATAGAAAACGATACCTTCAGGACTTATGAGCGCATGCAGGAACTCGGGGTCGAAGAAAGCCTGAGGCTCGGGGACAGAGACCGGGCAACCCATATTATCCGCTCAAACCTCATCCGGGACGGGGCTTCCCTTACGGAAGCGACAGTAAAGCTTGCATCCCTTTTCGGGATCGAGGCAAACATTCTCCCTATGTCCGATGACCCGGTTTCTACCTGTATCGAGACCCTGAAAGGGGTTATGCATTTCCAGGACTTCTGGGTCGGAAAACACGGAGAGCCTGATGTGCTTGGAGTTGACATAAGAGGTGTTTCCGAAGCTTCAGTTGCTAAAAAGGTCATGGAAGCCCTTGAGAAGGATGACAGAGTCCTCATCGGCCCGAGCAACCCCATAACCAGCATAGGTCCCATTATTTCCCTGCCAGGGATGAGGGAACTGCTGAAACAGAAAAAAGTGGTCGCAGTCAGCCCTATAATCGGCAATGCTCCTGTCAGCGGACCTGCCGGGAAGCTAATGCAGGCCTGCGGGCTTGAAGTATCTTCCATGGGGGTTGCGGAGTACTATCAGGAATTCCTTGACGTCTTTGTTTTCGATGAAAGGGATAGGGCAGATGAATTCGCTTTTGAGAGGCTTGGCTGCCGGGCTTCCCGTGCAGATACCCTGATGACCTCAACAGAGAAAAGCAGGGAACTGGCAGAATTCGTAGTCGGGCTTTTCGACACCATATTATGATTTTTTCAATTT
>JBFHIK010000176.1:0-6022 GCA_041596555.1 Methanosarcina sp. | reverse complement strand
TTTATCATGCCTTTTTATCATGCCTTTTTATCATGCCTTTTTATCATGCCTTTTTATCATGCCTTTTTATCATGCCTTTTTAACTTTTTTTCGCCTAATTTCTCTTTTTTAGTAATCTATTTCAGTTCATTTTTTCCTGTTTTGCGGAAATTTTCTTGCTCTGAGATTTTCCATTCGTGGAGAGACTGAGCGAATCAGTGTTTTAGAGTTTTACCGGTGGTTTATGTTTCAAACCTGTTTCAGGCATTACGGAAAAGGTCGCTGATAAGTAATCACCGATGGCATTTGACACGATATTAATAACTGAAACCAAAAACAGGTTTTGGGGTAACTTTAAAGGTCGCTGCGATGCACTGGGATGCACCAACTACATTCCAGTGCAGATAAAGTATATATCAATAACCAGCCAATAGTACATTGCAGGATGAATTCTCCTGAGGAAATCAAACTGTAAAGAAGTAAAAAGTCCAGATAAAGAAAAAACCCGAAACCGGGGAAAAAACAAAATTTAAGTAAAATACAAAATCTGAGGGATAAGATATGACTGTAAGAGATGATATTCACGGACAGATTGTTGGCGGCCTTAAAGGCGCAAAGTTTCCTATAAACACACCTGAAGAATTACTTGCTGCATTCCCTGCCGGCGCAGACACCACATGCAGATCAGGTGACCTGGCAGTTACTGCAGGAGAAGCAGGCAAACTGCTAACAGCAGCTGATTTCCCGTTTAAGGATGCAAAACAGGTGGCAGACACAATCGTTGACAGAGCAGGGCTTTAAGTCCTGCCCTCCTTCTTAATTCTTTATTACTTAGGGAGTGTGGAGGGTCACGAATACCCTGTCTTTGGGGAGGGGATGAAGTGAACCCTCACATCTTTTTTCTTTTGTTTAAACCTCTATATCATCGCTTCTTTGTAAAATGAGAGAGGGTGTATCTATTATGCCTCATATAATGGAAATGATGGGGAAAGCCAGGGTAGTCGTAAAAGACGGGAAGGTCGTGGAAGTCGGGGCTCCGGAAGTAGAATGGTGCCCTCTCTTTGTCAAGCTGCGGGGAGTCCAGAAGATGACCCCGGAAGAAATCCGGAAAAACATGGAGGCCCGGATCAGCGAGTTAGGGATGTTTACGGACAAGCGCAAGCTCGAATTTGAAACAACCGTTGTTGCCTTCGGCGCCTCAGAAATAATGATGAGTGGCCTCAACAGCGGCTTCCTTGACACAACCATTACCGCCTGTGACGGCGCAGGAACAGTAATCTCCAGCAATCCGGCTCTTGTCCAGGGAATCGGAGGCAGGATGTCAGGCCTGATCGAAACCGAACCTATAGATGCGGTCATCAAAGGGATCGAAGAGCGCGGAGGAACCGTATTTGCCCCCTCAACCGCAGTCATCGACCCGGCAGGCGGGGTCAGGAAAGCCGCTGAAATGGGTTACAAAAAAATCGCAGTTACAGTTGCAGGTGCAGAAACCGCCAAAAAAGTCCGGGAAATAGAAACCGAACTCGGGCTTGACCTGCTGGTTATCGCAGTACACGTAACAGGTGTCAGCCGGGAAGAAGCTCAGGGCCTGCTGGATAACTCTGACATTGTGATCAGCTGTGCCTCAAAATATATCAGGGAGCTTGCAAAGCCTCTTGTCCAGGTGGCAGCTGCAATCCCTCTCTTTGCTCTCACGCAGAAAGGAAAGGAACTTGTGATTGAGAGAGCAAAGGATATCGAAAGCCCGATTTTGATCAATACCATGCCCTTGCCGGTTTTGCCGGAGCATAAGCAGCCGAGGGAACTGATTTAAAGAAGTATCATTCCAAAATCTCGCCCTTGACAGAGGGAAGGAAAAGAATCTTGATTGAAAGGGCAAAACAGAAAAAAATCCATGTGATTAATGTTATCGGGTTTTCCAGACTGCTTATTCTTGCAGCCCGGATCCCGGAGATTTGATTTAAGAGCAGCAACTTATTCTGTTTATTAATTATTATTCCGTTTTTCAGTAACGATTGAGCTCTTAATGTTACAGATTTAGTGTATTACCAGTTTTAAGAAGTCTTGAATCTTGATAAGCTGCTGCTGTGATAATTGGCTTTAAGTGGTGATTTGTTTGTTTTTACTTCTTTGCACCTTTGGACGGTTTGCATTCATATTTTGCATCCTTCTTTGCATATATTGCCGGTGCTGGAGTGTTTGCCTGGGGTTTTCCATATGCTGCCCCTGCTTTTTGAGAATCAACAATTGTCTTTGTCATAAATAAACACCTCTATATTTATATATTATACAAGTGCTTAGATAATCTGTTTCAATTATATCTGGTAGGTTCCAACCAGAATGTTCACTAATTTAAGAGACTCCTAGGAAGTCTTGAATCTTGATAAGCTGCTGCTGAAAGGATTGGCTTTCAGGTAGTTATTGGTTTGTTTTTACTTCTTTGCACCTTTGGACGTTTTGCGGTCAGCTTTTGCGTCCTTCTTTGCAGAATTTTCCGATGCTTGAGCTTTTGCCTGGGGTTTTCCACAAGAAGCTCCTGTTTTTTGACTACTTTCCGTTGAAGCATTTTTTACCATAAAACACCTCTATACTTATATTTTATATAAGTACTAATTACACTATCTTAAATTTATATATTAGTTTCCAGTCAAAATCTTCTCTTATTCAAGAAACTCATATAGAATCAATTTATCAAGCGATGATTGAACTTCCCAATATCTGATCAATATACGATGGTTATACCATACACTCAGAATATTTTATTACTGTCTGGTTCTTCTGTCTGGCATCTATCTCTTTTATTTTCCGCTTTTTGTAATAGCAATTGGATTGGATTGCTTCTCTTTTCCGGGGATCCGATTCTACCATTTCTGATATGTTCCCAATCAACGAAAAAAGCAAAGCCTTCCAGCTCGATCCCGAAATTATCAGATGGTTTCGGATTGGAGGTGAAGATGGGTAGTATTCCATTTTTTTGCAGAATAACTTAACTTATCCGGAAAATCACCTTAAGCTGCCCCGACTATTAAAAATAAGACCTGAAATTTGAAAATCAGGTTTTTGTAGAAATCCTCTGTAACTATTGTTTATTACAGCTTAGATGGATTTCTACAATATGCAAATCTTATACCAGGGCTTTTGCAAGCCCCACTGTTACTCTGTGATAATTTCTACAAGTTCCAGCCTTTCTGATCCACCTTTTACTGCAATCTCCATAATCGGACCTGTTCCGGCAGCATAATATTTGTTTTCCTCAATGCCAGGTTCAAGCGGAGTCCATTCTTTTGTTTTCAGGCAATTCTCAAAAGAACCGTAAGCAACGGTAACTGATTCGTTCAGAGAGAGAACTTCAGCCATGTCTTCGGCCTCACCCGCATAGTACTCCTGCCGATAAGTATCGCCAACCTGAGGGCTCCCTTTCATTATAATTCCAGGCTGAGCTCCGTCAACCCCGGCTTCCCAGGAACCTGCAGTACTTACCACTTCTCCGTCTTCATAGTCCCTGGAATCCTCCCCGAAGTACCAGACATTGCCATCTTTGTCCTGAGCATACCAGTCAAAAGTCTCTTCGACCAACTCCCCATCTTCAAATACCCGGTCCCGGACAACAATTGTATTTACTCCCATTACCGTCCTGGTTTCATTGGTTACAAAAACCTCATCTCTTATTGTTTCGTCTTCATCCTCACCTTCATAGACAAAAGTTGTGCCTGGAGTCAACGGAAAATAAGGATTGTCTATAACCTCAACAAAATCATCAGGATTTATGACAGGGTTGTATCCATTTTCCCCTTCTGTTTCCCCTACTCCTTCGGTTACTTCTTCATTTGCTCCTTCGGTTACTTCTTCATTTGCTCCTTCGGTTACTTCGCCTTCTGTTTCTTCAATTGTATCTTCTTCAGATACATTTTGAGAACAGCCGGAAGCAAATAACATTGCTGCAATAAGCACTACCATTACAAAAAAACTGAATTTTTTAATGACCTTCACCCCACTTGTTTAATTTTAAAATTATTGTATATATACTCAATACCCAACTATACAGGGATGTAACAATATATCTTATAAAGGACATATTTAATTAATCTAATGTAAAAAGTTTGGAAGACAATAAACTTCATCAGGTTCCCTTCAACTTTCCAACTACGTCAGAAATGTCAAATTCATTTTCAGGTGTTTTTCTTCTTACTTTTCTTTTGTACTTTATCGAGTCTCTGATTAACTATAACTTCGATCCACTATAGACTTCGATCCACTATAGACTTCGATCCACTATAGACTTCGATCCACTATAGACACACTATATATCTTCCAATAAGAGTGACAAAACCGATCAGAGTTCCCAGCCCTCAACAGAATGGTCGAAAAGAGACACAGTAAAGGTTAGCGTAACAAAAGAAATATATGAAGGTGAGAAAACCGTGATTTATTCCATTTGTGAGAATAAACACAGGTCATCAGAAACTGCCGGTTCTTAAAAACACAGGCATTCGTTGCTGTCCCATTTCCTGAAACCTTTCCCGAGAAGGTAAAGGGCAACAGGAACCAGCAAAAGGTCTACAAGCGCATAGTACGGGCCAAACATAGACAGGATTATATTAAGCATCAGGAGTGGCATGACTGAAAATGTATAAAGGGCAAAGGTCTTTCCGTTGTAGAGATTGATAGATGGGGAAAGCCCTGTCAGGTAAACGAGTACCGAAACCATGTAAAGTGAGATCGTAAGGAAGAGCAGTAGAGACGGGATCAGGGACGAAGGTTCTTTGTTAAGGGCGAGCAGTGTAAGAATTGCAAGTGGGACCAGATTCAGGATAAGGTAGCTGTTCAGTTTGCTCTTTATCAAATCCGAAACCCTCAGGGGGAGAAAGGCATAGGAGGAAAAAATATCGTACTCGGTAAGCCAGTTGTACATTGAAGACGAAAGCACGCCGAGCACCAGGGCAAAAAGCGTAAGCGTGCTCAAAGCCGGAATAACCTTTCCGAGAGCGGACAGCAGGATCCAGACAAGCAGAAGAGGCAGCCCGAATGAGAAAATTATTTTTCCAAGCCCTCCTTCACTTCTTTTGAGGTCAAGGGAATCTTTTGCAACAAAGGCTGCGTACCTGTATGAACCCAGATACCTGCAGAGCTTTGAAAAAGAGTTGGAGAAGCTCTTCTGCGCCTGCGGGAAGTCGACTTTCAGGAAAATAAGCGATAAAGCTGAAGGAACAAGGATCAGAACCCCGGAAAGCAGGAGCTGGTTTTCGGACGGAAAAAGGAAAAAGGAAAGGCTTGGCAGGCTATAAAGGGCACCCTGGTTGAGGTTTCCGGAGATATGGAACAGGAGAAGGGAAGCAGCAAACAGGCAGAACAGCGAGATCTTTCCCGAGTGTGCGTACACGGTGGACAGAAAGAATACAGTAGAAATCCCGATCATAAAAGAAAGAGAAAGGGTCAGAAGAAGAGTCAGGAGGGTTAAAGAAGTACCGAAATTTCCCGCAGGAACAAATTTTACAGCAAGGGCAAAGCCTGCAACAAAGGGCAGGATGTAGAGGATAAAATAGTATACGATATCTTTTCCCAGGAAGTTGGCAAAGATAACCCTTTCAGAAACAGGGAGCACTCTTGAAGAATATGCGATCAAACTTGCCTGCCCGAAGCGGCGGTTCATAAATTCACGGGCCATAAGCCCAAAAGCCCCTACCATACCTCCCACAAGCAGGAAGAGATAATGCATCCCAAGAGCTATCTGGGCATCGGTTACGATCTCCCTGAAAACGGGCAGGACCAGGCTTACAAAAAGTGTAAACAGAAAAATGAAGACTGGAAAGAAGGCAAAACCGCTGTGCCCGAAGAGACTTGAGTGCATCCGCCACTCTTCTTTAATCATACTTTTGAAAATATCAAACATAAAATCCCTGCAGTTTATTGTTTTTGGTACTCACTATTCTTCGTGCGTGCTATTTTTCACACTTACTTTTTTATGCTTGCTTTTTTATGCTTACTTTTTTATGCTTGCTTTTTTATGCTTGCTTTTGCGCACAGAAGGGACTGTCCTCTTTCA
>JBFHIK010000175.1:0-6030 GCA_041596555.1 Methanosarcina sp. | reverse complement strand
TGAAGTTGAAGTCTAATGAAGTTGAAGTCTAATGAAGTTGAAGTCTAATGAAGTTGAAGTCAAATAAAGTTGCAGTTCAAACCTGACGGATATGATCCTATGGCTGACATAATAATAAAAAATGCTTATGTTTTAACGATGGACCCTGATGCGGGGGACCTTAAAAACGGGACTGTTGTTATTGAAGACGGAAAGATCACTGAAATCGGGGAAAAAACCAGAGAAAGTGCCGATACCGTGATCGATGCAAACGGTTCGGTAGTAATGCCAGGGCTTGTGAATACACATACCCATGCAGCTATGACTCTTTTCCGGGGTTATGCCGACGACCTCCAGCTTGCGGAGTGGCTTGAGAAGCATATCTGGCCTGCCGAAGCTCAGCTGAAGGCAGAAGATGTTTATAAGGGCAGCCTGCTCGCATGCCTGGAAATGATCAAATCCGGAACAACGTCCTTTGCAGACATGTATTTTTTTATGGATGAAACTGCAAAGGCTGTTGAAGCCTCGGGACTTCGAGCTTCCCTTTCCCACGGCCTTATAGAACTCTGGAACAAAGAAAAAGGAGAAGCTGACCTCAAGGAAGGAAAGCGCTTTGTCAAGGCCTGGCAGGGAGCAGCCGGCGGAAGGATAAAAACCATGTATGGCCCCCACGCTCCGAATACATGTTCTGAGGAGTTTCTTGCAAAGGTAAAAGAAGAAGCTCGCAGGGACGGCGCAGGCATCCATATCCATGTCCTGGAAACCGAAGCCGAACTGAATGCGATGAAGGAAAGGTACGGGAAATGTTCGGTGCACCTGCTCGAAGACCTGGGGTTCTTAGGCCCTGATGTGCTTGCTGCCCATTGTGTATGGCTTTCGGATGGGGATATAGAGATTTTAAGGAAAAGGGGAGTAAATGTATCCCATAACCCCATAAGTAATATGAAACTGGCATCAGGAATTGCTCCGGTATACAAGATGCTGGAAAAGGGAATGAATGTCACCCTTGGCACTGACGGCTGCGCCTCAAACAACAACCTTGACCTGTTTGAAGAAATGAAGACTGCTGCCCTTCTGCATAAAGTGAGTACAGGCAACCCGATTGCCCTTCCGGCTCGCCAGGTCCTTGAGATGGCAACCGTTAACGGGGCAAAAGCCCTTGGCACGGAAACCGGAATGTTGAAGGTGGGAAAGAAGGCTGATGTAATTATAGTGGATATGAATAAACCGCACCTTACCCCCTGCTTCGATGTCCCGTCCCATCTGGTATATTCTGCAAAAGGAAGCGATGTCAGGACAACAATAGTGGACGGAAAAGTCCTTATGGACAATTACAGGGTACTTGTGCTGGATGAGGAAAAAGTGATGGAAGACGCCCGGAGAGCAGCAGAAGAGCTTGTAGCAAGGGCAAACGCTTGAAAAGCATCAGGGCATGAAGCATAACGAATGACACATTATCATACAGGAATAATAAATACCTGAAAGCTGAACTTAACCAGAGGTTCACTTCAATCTGCCAGTAACCAGAGTTGCAATTTGAGTAAACTCATCGAAATGTTTTGAGTAATCAAAGTGCAAACCATATTCAATTCAATCATTCAAATCAATTATTTAATTCAATTATTCAATTCAATCATTCAATTCAATCATTCAACTCAATCATTCAATTCAATTCAATCATTTAATTCAATCATTTATTACATGACGGGATAACCATGACCGAAAAAGAACTCGTAGAATCCGGAAACATGAAAATGGAATGGGCAAGAAGCCACATGCCTGTACTTGCAATCATCAGGGAGAAGTTTGAGGAAGAAAAACCCCTGAAAGGGCTTAAAGTAGGCATGGCCCTTCACGTGGAAGCAAAAACCGCAGTCCTTGTCGAGACCCTGGCTGCAGGCGGCGCACAGGTTGCAATTTCAGGCTGCAACCCCCTGAGCACCCAGGACGATGTGTCAATGGCTCTCGATACCCGGAAAAATATAAGCTGTTTTGCAAAATACGGGTGTTGCACGAGCGAGTACTATGAAGCAATAGATAAAGTCCTTGACTTTGAACCTGACATCACAATCGATGACGGGGCAGACCTTATTTTCAAACTCCACAAAGAAAGGCCGGGTATGCTCCCAAATATCCTCGGAGGCTGCGAGGAAACAACTACAGGAGTCCACAGGCTTCATGCCATGGAAAAGGATGGCGCACTTAAGATGCCGGTAATAGCGGTAAACGATGCCATGACCAAATATCTCTTTGACAACCGCTATGGGACAGGTCAGTCAGCCTGGGACGGGATAAACCGGACCACAAACCTCCTTGTAGCAGGCAAAAACGTTGTTGTCGCAGGCTACGGCTGGTGCGGGCGCGGGGTTTCAATGCGGGCTGCGGGACTGGGAGCAAATGTGATCGTCACTGAAATAGACCCCATAAGAGCCCTTGAAGCCAGGATGGACGGGTACAGGGTCATGAGAATGGCAGATGCGGCAAAAATAGGAGAGATCTTTGTAACGGCTACAGGAAACCGCGATATCCTTACAGCCGACCACTTCAAGGTCATGCAGGACGGGGCAATCCTTGCAAACTCAGGACATTTCAATGTGGAAATCGATATGGAAGCCCTCGCCTCCCTTGCAAAATCCGTCCGGACCGTCAGGAACAATATCAAAGAGTACGATATAGGGAACAGGCGCATTAATGTCATAGCCGAAGGAAGGCTTGTAAACCTGGCTGCCGGGGACGGGCACCCTGCCGAGGTCATGGATATGAGTTTTGCAAACCAGGCTCTCTGTGTACGTTACATTGCCGAAAACACTCTTTTGAACGGAGTCCACGGAGTCCCCAGGGAACTTGATACCTATGTGGCAACCCTGAAGCTTGAGTCAATGGGCATAAGCACTGACAAACTCACTTCCAAACAGGAATGTTACATGAACGGATGGGAGTGCGGGACATAATTTAGGGAAGAAGCAAAAAAGAATATTTTCAGTAATTTTAAAATTCTTGAGCCTTATTTTTTCGTGAATAAGGACTCAATTTCCTTTTTTAATAAGTAGGGGTCTTTACTGCACCACATTTTTTATAATTTTGGATGAAAGGTACACACTTTCAACATTTATTAGAGACAATTTGTAAGTTCACGATTCAGGCCTGAAAGGCATAAATGATACACTATTCATTTTCAAAATGCTTAAATAAGGAATAGGTTTCTTATTTATTAGAAAATATTAATATTTATTATTATCAAAACGAATTTTATATAAAACAACTGTAGGTAACCATGGCACAGTCCTGAGAACCTGCCAATATTTTACTGCCAGGTTCCTGAATTTTAAAAGGAGAGGGAGTAATTGCAACTAGCTTCCCCTTAATCACAAAAATACCAGTAGTATTATACTGATGTCGTATAACATACTGATGTCGTATAACGAACAAACATGTCAGGACATGCGCTGTTTGATATGGAAAGGGGTTTTAAAATTTTCTAAATCTCAGATACAATAAACCGTTCACAACCTACAAATCATAAATTTTCAAGTTGTTTTTGGATGTATGGAGAAGATGTGGAATGGGAGACCGTCTGAGGAAGTCCGGAATTGGTATTATTGGGGATATACCCTGGGGGACGCACTTCTGCCAGTTCTACCAGACAAAAGAAGATTTGATGGACACACTTGTCCCCTACTTCAAAACCGGGCTGGAAAATAACGAATTCTGCATGTGGGTCACGTCACAACCTCTGGATGTGGAAAATGCAAAAGAAGCCCTGAGAAGAGCTGTTCCTGATATTGATGCTTACCTTATGAAGGGGCAAATTGAAATTATTCCCTATACCTGCTGGTATGTGAAAGAAGGGATATTCGATTCGGCGAGGGTCTTAAACGGCTGGATTGAAAAACTCAGTCAGGCTCTGGCTAACGGCTACGATGGCTTGAGATTGAGCGGGAACACTTTCTGGCTGGAAAAAGAAGGCTGGAATGGTTTCGTTGAATATGAAAAAGAAATAGACAACATCATTGGCAACTTTCATATGATGGCTCTATGTGCTTATCCTCTCGACAGGTTCAATGCAGCCGAGATAATCGATGTGGTTCTCAACCATCAGTTCGCTTTGATCAAAAGGGACGGAAAATGGGAGCAGATAGAAAGTTCCAGGCGCAAAAAAGCAGAAGAAGAAGTTTTTCAGGCTGCAAAAAACTGGGAATATACCTTTGATGTTGTGCCAGACATGATAGCCATACTCGACACTGAATATGGGGTTGTTCGTGCAAATAAGGCCATGGCGGCAAGATTGGGGATGACACCGGAAGAGTGTGTGGGTTTAACCTGTTACCGTGTTGTCCATGGCATGGACGAACCTCCCTCTTTTTGCCCTCACCGTCAACTGCTCAAGGACGGGCTTGAACACACTGCAGAGGTTTCCGAGGACTGCCTGGGCGGTTATTTCCAGGAAAGCGTCTCACCGTTGCATGATTCCGAAGGAAAAGTCACTGGATGTATTCATGTTGCCCATGATATCACCGAGCGCAAAAGGACAGAGGAGGCGCTGCGGGAGGGGGAGGAGCGGTTGCGCTTCGCGCTTGAAACCATCCACGCCGGCGCGTGGGACCTCGACCTGGTGGATCATACCGCCCACCGGTCGCTCGAGCATGACCGCATCTTCGGCTATGAACAACTGCTCCCGCAGTGGACCTACGAGATGTTTATCGAGCATGTGCTGCCGGAGGACCGCGAGATGGTGGACGCGAAGTTCCGCAAGGCAACAGCCACGCGCAGCAACTGGAGTTTTGAGTGCCGCGTCCGGCGCGTGGATGGTGAGGTCCGCTGGATCTGGGCAGCCGGGCAGCACCGCATGGACGCTACCGGAAACGTTCGCCGGATGGCTGGCATCGTCCAGGACATCACTGAGCGCAAGAATGTAGAAGAGGCCCTTAGCCGGTCAGAGCAGCATTATCGACTTTTATTTGAGACCATGCTTCAAGGGGTGGTCTATCAGGATGTTGATGGCAAGATTATCTCCATGAATCCCGCAGCCGAGAGGATTCTCGGCAAGGCTCCAGCTATATTTCTGGGCAGCTCTTCTGTGGGCGAAGAGCGTGATACTATTCGAGAGGACGGCTCGCCGTTCCCGGGCGTTGAGCATCCAGCTATGGTAGCTCTGCGGACAGGGCGGGAGGTACAGGACGTTGTGATGGGGATTTACAATCCTCGGGAGAACTGCTACCGTTGGATCAACGTCAACGCTGTGCCCATAATCCGGTCTGGAGAAGACAAGCCCTTCCAGGTATACACTCTTTTCAATGATATTACTGAACGTAAAAAAGCAGAAGAAGCTCTAAAAAAAGCACATGACAATTTAGAAAAATTAGTTGAAGAACGAACAAGGCAGCTTGAGAAGGCGTATAACTCGTTGAAAGAAAGTGAAATGGGTCTTGCTGAAGCTCAAAAAATGGCTCACATTGGAAATTGGGATTGGGATATTGCAAATGATAAAACATACTGGTCTGATGAAATGTATCGTATTTTCGGACGCGAGCCTCAAGAATCAGGTGCAACTTACGATGAACTTTTAAATTATGTACACCCTGAAGACCGGGACTGTTTGAGTAATGCCATTAAGAAAGGATTAAATGGGAAGCCCTATGGCATTGATTACAGAATTATCCGAACTGGTGGGGAAGAACGCACAGTCCATGCGCAGAGCGAAGTTATTTTTAATGAGAAAAATATCCCTATTCGAATAAAAGGAATCATTCAGGACATTACTGAGCGGAAAAAAGCAGAGGAGATGCTTAAAGAGAACGAGGGCAAATTGAAAGCTCTTTTTAATCTGCTGCCTGTTGGAGTTTCAATCACCGATAAAGAAAGAAATACCCTGGATTCAAACCTTGCTCTGGAAAGAATCCTGGGCCTCTCCAGATCAGATTTGCTTAACGGAAAGTATGGAGCCCGAAAATATGTCCGGTCAAATGGAACGGAAATATCGGCCGAGGAGTTCCCCAGCGTAAGGGCTTTGAAAGAAAAAGGGTCGATTCAAAGTTCTGAAATTGGGATAAT
>JBFHIK010000174.1:0-6034 GCA_041596555.1 Methanosarcina sp. | reverse complement strand
GTGCTGAGGAAGGGGTCTTCACGCTTCGTAAGATAAAAAAGAGTAGCATCAAAAAGAAAAAAGATAGGAGAGCAGCACAAAATGTGCCAGGCTCTCGAGTTACAGTTAAATTTACCCTTAGATTTATTCTTCCATGTAGTTAGGCAGGTCTGCCAGAAGTTCATCATACTTGCCGCTGGCTTTGACGTTCTCAAGGCCGGCATTGATTTTAGTCAGAAGTTCGGTGTTACCAGTGCGGACAGCAAAACCATAGTCTTCACTGTTAAGGGGCTCGCCAACAATCTTGATTACACCGGGCTGGGCTGCGATGAAAGCGTTGGTGACAGGCAGGTCATTTATCATTACATCGGCACCACCGATCTTGAGTTCTTCAATGGCTTCATTTACATGGGGGAAGTCTTTGATCTCAGCAATGATTCCGGCTTTCAGGAGCTCTTCTGCCTTCAGGAACCCGGTGGACCCGGTCTGGACAGAAACCGTCTTGCCCGTCAGATCGTCAACACTCTGAATGTCTTCATTATCAGTGAGCACGGCAAGAGCTAGGCCTGCGTTGATATAAGGTTCACTGAAGTCGACCTCTTCTTCACGTTCATCGGTGATTGTCATGCCTGAGGCAATAATGTCAACATTTCCGGTCTGGAGAGCCGGTATCAGGCCGGCAAAGTCCTGGTCAAGATACTCAACCTTAAAGCCCTGGTCTTCAGCAATCGCGTTCATGAGATCAACATCAAAACCGATCACATTTCCCTTAGAATCCACAATTTCAAAGGGTGGGAACTGGGCTTCAGTGCCTACAATGTAGGTGGGCATTTCTCCTGCTGGAGTGCTCTCTTCAACATTGGATCCTTCTTCTGCTGGGGCAGCTTCTTCGGCAGCTCCTTCTGCTGCTTCCTCTGCGCCCTGCTCGGCACAACCGGCTGCAAAAACGACAGTAGCAATTACAAGGAGCAGTGACATTATCTTTAACATTTTCTGCATATCAGTACCTCTGAAAACTCTTCCTTAATATTGAATATGTAAAATAATTAAACTTTTATAGATAGTAAAACAAAAGATTAATAGTTTTGGAGTTTAAATTAATTTCTTCAGATCGTAAAGTGGAGTCTTTTAAAATGAAAAAAGAGCTTAAATAGATAAGCCTGAAAGTTAATAAAACTGAGTTCACAATTGAACATTGCCCCAGGATGCGGCACCCGATAAAAACTAACATCTTCTTTGTACTTCTCACGGGACAGGAATGCTCAACAAATTTGCAATCATATATTTTCATTTATTCTTTGAATCCATTGAAAAACTCTGTCGGCACCCTAGAAAGTTCAGTATAATTCAGGAAAGGGCAAAAAAGTTTGAGCGCACGCCGGGAGCAAGTAAAAGAAATGCACAATTCTCGCAGGGGCTTGAATAAGAAAAAATGCTGATGTTGATGTGGCTTTGCCCGGAGACCGATTAGTAAATATTTTATATGGAAGCCTGATCTCTTCAAAAGATTTCAGTGAGCTCAATATATACCACGTAGTCCCAGTTTTTTCATGATTATATCTGGCACTTCCAGGTTTGAGACAGAAAAACAGAAGGAACGCTCTTGTGCGGGGATTTTATAAAAATACCTTATTGTAATTTTACACGGCTATAAACTGATAATACCGGAATTTCAAAAAAAGAAATGTGTAGCCCCAAAGGCTACATTGGCGGATTGTAATTTGTAATATTTATTTAGTTTCCTGTAGCTTATTCAACTACAGTCTCGTCATCAGTGACGTTTTCGTCATCAGTGACGTTTTCGTCATCAGTGACATTTTCGTCATCAGTGACATTTTCGTCAACAGTGAGGTTTTCGTCATCAGTGATATTTTCGTCAACAGTGAGGTTTTCGTCATCAGTGAGGTTTTCGTCAACAGTGAGGTTTTCGTCAGCAAGGACGTCAGCTGCCCCTTCTTCTACATTCCCACCATCGTCTGCTACTACGGTTTCATCGGTCACTTCTTCTGAAGCTCCTTCTTCTGCAGTATTGTCAGCACAGCCGGCTGCAAAGACAACAGTAGTAATTACAAGGAGCATTGCAATAATCTTAAACATTTTTTTCATTAATATTACCTCTAATTAGTTCTCTTCCTTTTTACACCCATCTCATAATAATTGATGAGACTTTATATGAGATATTTATGTTTGAAACACCAATGGCATTAAAACTTTTCGATTTGGTGAAAAAATAAGAGAGCAAAGGTATACGAGTTCCAGAACTCCATCACCAGTATTGACAATTTAAGATTGAATATGAATTTACACAGGTGTTTTTTGATAATAATTAAGAATATTAGTAGATAAATACTCTAGTATGTAGAAATATGGTCGATTATGGAGAAAAAGAGAGCCAGCCAGCATCACAAAATAATTTAAAGACATCACAATGTTCGTCCGGCGCGCAGATGCAAAACTTAAAAGCCTCAAGTGTAAAACTAGTTAAAAAAGAAGTGCTGAGGATAAGACCCTGAATAACTATAAAACCCTGAGAAGCTCTGGCAGGGCTCAAAGAGAATTCAAAAACTCCAGATTTATAGGATATGCCAGGCATGTAAAAGATGAAAACGAAGCAAAAGCTTTCATAAATGAAATAAAAGAGATGCATAGAGACGCGAATCATAATGTTTCAGCCTATTTTGTAAAAGAAGAGGGTTCCTTTGCCCTCAGATACGATGACGACGGGGAACCTGCAGGCAGCTCCGGAAAGCCCTTATTTAAGGTTATCGAATCAAAAGGGCTCTATAATACAGCTGTGGTTGTGACCCGGTACTTTGGGGGAATAAAGCTGGGCTTTGGGGGGCTTTCCAGGGCATACAGGGAAACAGCAATTTCAGCTATTGAAGAGGCAGGTACTGTAGAGGTCTTTGAAGAGGTAAGGTTCAGGATACGTTTCGGATATCCTGAGATTCAAAAGATTAAGAATCTCATTGAGGAACACGGAAAAGTAGAGGACGAAAAATATTCTGATGCCGTCGAATTTATATTCCTGATAAGAAAGAGTTTTGAAGAGAAATTTCTTGAAAAACTGGCAAAACTGACAAAAAATAAAGTTGAGCTTGAGAAGATTTAACTTTAAGAAGTGAAGCTGGAACTTAAGTTTTTTTTACATATACTTTCCTTCAAATAAAGAAAACATTAAAATTGCAGGAAACCACTAAAAACTATGGGATATATACATTCTTTTGGGATTATTCAGATATTGGAAATGTTCTATGCTGGGAGACATTTTAATTGGAAAAAATAAAGCGGTCAAACCGAAATTAAATACGAAGTTAAGAGCATCTATACTCAAAAAAATCCACACTGAAACTCCAGAGGGAATATTGGAAGTGTAAAATTGAAGCACAAAAAATTTTCAATTATACTTATTTCGGTTGTTTTATTCATCGTACTGAGCGCATTCGCAGGTTCAGCTGCCACCGAGACTTTGAAAGGAACCGAGCAGGAAGTAAACTCGGCTATTAGCCACCAGGTCAGCCCTGTAATCTCAGGAGACTACATTATCTGGCAGGATGAACGGGAAGGAAACTGGGACATTTACATGTACGACATGTCCGTAGGAAGGACTGAAACTGGCCTGTTCACGGGATCAAAAGACGAAATAGAACCGGCAATCTCAGGCAGCCGAATTGTGTTCTCGGACGAGAATAGGGGCAACTATGATATTTATCTGTACGATATCGACTCCAAGGCCAAAACCCAGATTACTTCGGACAGGACAGACCAGAAAGAGCCGGCGATCTCAGGGAACTACATTGTCTGGACGGACCGCAGGAATCAGGATACTGACATTTACATGTATGATATCAGCTCTAAAAAGGAAATCCGGATAACAACAGATAAAGCAGACCAGAGCCAGCCTGCGATCTCTGGAAACATCATCGTCTGGAAAGATCAACGCAACGGTAATGACGATATTTACATGTACGATATCAACACAGAGAAAGAAAGCCCTGTGGTTATGGACTCCGCAGATCAGGCAAACCCTGTCATTGAAGGAAACTACATTGTCTGGGAGGACAGACGTGCCGGAAACCTTGATATCTACATGTATGACCTTTCAAGCAAAAAAGAAATACCTGTTTGTATTGATCCATCCCCACAGAAAACCCCTACTATCGCAGACGGAAGAATAGTATGGGCTGACGGAAGGATTAAGGGAACAAACATCTTTATATACGACATAGCCACGGGGAAGGAAAAAACAGTTTCCACTGCATCTGAATATGAAAGCAACCCTGCAATCGACGGCAACCGGATAGTCTGGCAGGACAAGCGTAAAGGTACCATGGACATCTATATGTTCACAGAAGAAGGTTATGAAACAGGCACAGTTGCCGGAGCAGAAACTGGAGGCGAAGCCGGAGCAAAAGAATCCCCTCTGAGCATCTATCCCGCATCAGGTGCGGTTATAGCGGCTTACCTTATAGCAACTTCAGGGAAGAACAGAAGACGAAAACTTTAACCTCTACAAACTCTGATATCCGGCAAAAAACAGATAAATGGATAATACTTAAAAAATAAATAGAAATTTAGAATATAAACTGTCATGGATAAAGATTCGGAAAAAAGAAAAGAACTTGAAATCCGAAAAATGAGCAGGGGAGAAGCCGAATTCGCAATTGGTATGGCAGATGCGGAAGGCTGGAACCCTGGCATCCATGACGGAGAACTTTTTTACGAAGCCGATCACGAAGGCTTTTTTATTGCAGAGGTGGAAGGCAAGCCCATAGGCTATGCTTCTGCTGTCGATTATGATGATTCTTTCGAGTTTTTCGGGCTCTATGTAGTCAAACCTGAATTCCGGAAAGAAAGGGTACGGCGTTATCAGGAAGTGCAGAGCAGGATATAAGATAGGCCCTCTTTTCGCAGACGACCGGGACACGGCAGAGAAAATATTCAGGGCTCTTAGAGCTTCAGTTCCTGAGGAAACCTTTTATCTTGATGTCCCCAAACCCAATAAAAAAGCAATGGAAATCGCAAAAAAGTATCACATGAATGTGATGTTTAAAACTATCCGCATGTACAGCCGAAAAGAACCTGATATAGAGCTTGACGGGGTTTATGGGGTAACGAATTTCGAACTCGGATAACGTGGAAGAAAAAAGTAGAAAAACAGACTCATATCCAATAGATATATAAATTCTATAAGTATATGATGCAGAATGTTTCTGGAGAGCAAAAAAGCACATATGGCCGTGATTTTAGGCTGTGTATTCTACAGCATGAACGGACTTTTTCTTTCCCGTATTCATGATATGGCTATTTCTCCGGTAATCTTTTACAGATTGTTCTTCGGGCTTCTGTTTCTTTCTATATATATAATTGCGAGAGGGAAAACCCCCGACCTCAGGTTAAAGAAAAAGAAAGGAAGCCTGTTACTGCAGGGAGTGCTCGTGGTAATGTGCATGCTGCTCTATTTTACCTGCCTGAAAATTACCTGCGTATCCATTGCAATTCTGCTCCAGTATACAGCCCCAATTTACGTAATGCTGGCTTCCCCTTTTCTCCTGAAGGAGAAAATAAGAAAGGAAAGTATAGCTGCCCTCTTCATCGCAATCACAGGAGTATTTCTTATAGTCAGGCCCGAAGGTGGGCTTTCAGGCATCGAACTTACCGGTTCCTATATGCTGGGCATAATAGCGGGACTGCTTTCGGGAGTTGTCTTTGCAGCTCTGATCCTGAACGTAAAAGTTTTAAAAAAAGAATACCCGGAGCTTGCAATCATCTTCTGGCCCATGGGAATTGCTTTTTTGCTGCTGAGCCCCTTTGCATTCGAAGTATCTCCGGCTGTCCTGTACAGCAACCTGAAAGTGCTTGCTGCTTTCGGGATAGTATCCATCGGTTTTGGAGAGATCTTTACAGTTCTCGGGCTCGCCAATCTTAAAGCCCAGACAGGAAGCCTTCTTTCCCTGATAGAACCTGTCAGCGGAGTATTTTTTGATATAGCTGTGCTTGGAATTGCACTGTCTTCGGAAACTCTTGCGGGTTGTGCCTTAATTATGGGCTCTGC
>JBFHIK010000173.1:0-6035 GCA_041596555.1 Methanosarcina sp. | reverse complement strand
TATTTTGCATACGGGAGAGCTTACATTCGGACTTCTGATGAAGATAAGCCTTTAAGTGTAAAGGAACTCGAAAACATCATCCTCCAAAAAAATAAAGATCAGTTGAAGTGGGACCGGTCCATTTGCAAGGAATCAGGTTTAGAAGATATCGATGAAGAAAAAGTACGTTTTTTCTTGAGGGAAGCGGGAAGGGAATACAGTGGCCTGGAAAATTCCCTTAAAAAGCTAAAGCTTATTGATGCCGGAAAGTTAACAAATGCGGCAGTCATTCTCTTTGGGAAGAATCCAGAGGACTTTTTCCCGAATGCAAGACTCAGGTGTGCCGTTTTTGCTACAAATGACACTTCGTATATAATTGACATGCAGGACTACACCGGGGACCTCTTTTACCTGATCGGTGAGGCTGAAAAATACATCCTTAAAAACATCCACATTGGAATGCGGCTGGAAGGCCTGAAGAGGATCGACGTCCCGGAGATCGCTAAGGAAACGATAAGAGAAGCCGTCATAAATGCCTTTTGCCACAGGGACTATTACGAATACGATTCAGTAAATGTAGCCATCTTCAAAAACCGTGTGGAAATCAGAAACAAGGGTCTTCTTTACGGCGGACTCACAATTGAACAGATCAAAACCGAAATGGTCTCCGAGCGAAGGAACGAACTGATAGCTGAGATCTTCCATGAAATCCACTGGATTGAAAAATGGGGTAGGGGAATCAGGCTGATACTTTCAATGGAACCAGAAGCTGATTTTAAAGAGGTTGGGACGCAGTTCATTGTTACTTTCAAGAGAAAGTACTTTGAAGAGAGTGAAGAAAAGGGCGGTGAAGGGGAAGTAGAAAAGGAGGTAGAAAAGGAGGTAGAAAAGGAGGTAGAAAAGGAGGTAGAAAGGCAGGTAGAAAAAATGACTGAAACTCAAAAATTAATGCTCAGGCTTGTGAAAAAAAGTCCATACATATCTATAAAAGAGATGTCTGAAATTATCGGGATCAGGACCAGTTCTATCGACAAAAATATTCAAACTTTGAAGAAAAAAGGCTTAATCAAAAGAGTAGGACCAGCAAGAGGCGGACACTGGGAAGCTATTGAAAAGTGAAGCGCCGGAAATAGCTTGTGGGACTGTCGGGACATAACTGTTTTATTATATCTCCTCAAAGGTTCGCCCCTTATCATTACGCCCATTCCTTTTTTTCCTCAAATCTATCAAACCAGCACCTTTTAACCCACTAAACCAGTAAATTCCCCACCACCCCCTCCTTCATCCAAATCCCCAATCGCAAGTCAACAACCCCGTCCAAAAAACTCTCTCTTCAGATCGAGAAAAACCGCCCTTCCACCTTCTACACCTCCTCTTAAAAAAATTCCGGCCCCCGCCTCAAAAATCATTTAGAAAGCGGATGAAAGATTTTTAGAGGAGCGAGGGAGAACTTCGATTTTGCAAACGGTTCGTGGGGGATGAGCGGGAAGAGTCCGCAGGCGAAAAATAAAAATATAGTTATTTTAATCAGCTGCAGAAATGGAATTCATTTAACTACCTTTCATTATGATGATCGTTTTTGCATCAAAACCTTTCATTATAATGAAACGTATAAATACCCACAGGGCAAATATTTTTTCATGTAACCTCACCCAAACCAGTTATCCCCCAATTTCATCTCCCTTCCCCCCTGCTCACTTGCATATGCCACATACTCCCCGCTCTCCGTATCAAAAACAAACCTGTAAACCGTTCTAAAATATGCCCACATCCCACCATAAGGATTCCTGGCATCATTCAGCATGACAGTTACCGAGCCGTTTGCTTCCGAAACCGAATAAACAGGATAATCGACTTCCTGAGGCGCGGCTGTGAGGTAGAGTTTTTCGGCTCTTTCGGCGTAGGCAGAGGCATCGGGGACGTCGCCGGTCACGTTGATTTTTTCGATATAATCGCTTCTTTCGATCCCTGACCAGTAGCTGACTTCCATAATCTTGTAGTGGGTGGAGTTATAGGAATATGCGGTAAGGAACTTCCCGAAGGAGGCAGGGTAGGTGTCCTGGTAGCTGATTTTTGTACCCTCTGCGTCGGAAATATTATTCACAAGAAATATTTTTGTCACCGGCAGTACAGTAAGCCAGACCACCAGCACAACTGCAAGGGTTTTATAGAGGCTGCGCCGGTTCTCAGTGACAAAAGTACAGAAGTTGTTGAATTTACCGTTCCATTTCCCCCTGCTTTTCAGATATCCCACAAATACGATAAAGAGGGGCAGCAGAGGAAGGAGGTTTGCCAGGGGATCGAAGAAGTAAACTGCTCCCATGATGGACGTATCGGTGCTGAAAGGGTATAAGGGGCGCATTTTCCAGCTGGTGGCGTAATCCAGATAGACGTGGGAGAAGATTGCTGCAAACCCGGCAGCCGTAAAAAGGCGGTCTTTTGTCTTAAGCCAGATAAAAAGCGTGACAAGCAGGATGAAAAGAATGGAATGCATGAACTCCCTGTGGCCAAGCAGGTAAAAGAGCTGGTTTCGGGTCTCATGGCTTACGCTGTCGCTGACGAGGACGAACAGGATGTACGGGATGAAATCCAGGTCAGGGAGGATTGACAGGAATGCCAGAACGTTACGTTTTTTTCCTTTGAAGCCCAGAGCCAGAGCAATCAGAAAGCCGACTCCCAGGTGGGAGAATGTGTTTACCATTTTTTATCCCTGAATGAATTTTCGTTTTCACTTTTAATAAAGCACAATTATTTGGTGAATAACCCGAATACATTCCTACAAAAGTATCTCATAGTTTGTATCTTTTACCTTCAATATTTGATCTTTCATCTGTTATCTTTATTATTTTATCTTTAACCTTTTATATTTAAATAGGCGCGACGTATAACTATATTCTGCATTTTAACCTGCCACATGGCGAGTTAATATGCATTTGAAGAGATAAAAAAGCAGAGTAGTTTGAGACAGATTTATTTGAAAAATAGATTTCTGTTAACATAATTAGGGGGAAAATTAGTTAGCAGGATTTGTAATGAGATTTCTCGAATTAGAACTGAATTTCTCGAATTAGAACTGAATTTCTCGAATTAGAACTGAATTTCCTGGACTGAGAAGTACAGATCCGGATTCCTGAACAAATTCTGCGAAACCAGCTGATTACAAGAGGGTAGAATAATATGGCCAAAGAAATGTACAAATTACCACCATTGAAATATGGTTATGCAGACCTGGCACCTTATATTTCCGAAGAACAGCTGCGCATACACCATGACAAACACCATCAGGCTTATGTGACCAATGTGAATTCACTTTTGCAAATGATGGACAAAGCAAGGGCAGAAGGGGTGGATTTTGATTATAAGGCGACCGCAAAAGCCATTTCTTTCAATCTGGGTGGGCACGTCCTTCACGATTACTTCTGGTGGGAGATGACTCCTGCAAGCAATGCAAGCAAAGAGCCTGTTGGCGAATTAGCTGATGCGGTTAAGGAAGATTTCGGAAATTTTGAAAGGTTTAAAAAGGAGTTTACCCAGATCGCAGCAAGTGTGGAAGGTTCCGGCTGGGCAGCATTGACCTTCTGTGGTGACACTAAAAGGCTCGGGATCATGCAGATAGAAAAGCATAACGTAAATCTGGTTCCGGATTTTCCGATTCTCATGGCTCTTGATGTGTGGGAACACGCCTACTACATTGATTACAAGAATGATAGGGGTAAATTCATAGAAGGGTTCTGGAACATTGTCGACTGGGAAGAACTCGACAAGTATTTCAAAAAACTTCCAAAATAATCGGAAAGTTATTTTTAAGCATAATTATGTTATTCCGATTACATTTTTTTAATTAAAGATTTTTTAAAAGGTAATATGGGTTAAAAGGTAATCGAGAATCACATTTATTCGAAAATAAACCTGTAACCCAATTTAAAACCAGCTCGCCAGATAAAATAAATCGATGAGAGGGGTTACCCTCTCAGGTCACTGAGAAGAATTATCCAGTGTCTCTTAATTCAGCGTCCTGTTAAAGAAATCTGTCATCTCCCCATATGCGTCCTGTGCGACAAAACTCTCTGAAAGCTCACCGTCTTTGATCATGAAGCCGTGAGGTTCTCCCTGGTAAACTTTCAGTTCGAAGTATTTGTCAGCAGCATCCAGTTCGCCGGCGTATCTGTAGATGTCTGATATATTGCTTGGTTCGTCACGGGTCCCGTGAATGATAAGCATAGGCGCATCAAGCTGGTCTATCTGGCTGGCTGGCTCATCCGGCTGGGTCTCAGATCCGCCTGAGTAAGGGAAACCATACCAGGCAACTCCGGAATCAAATACCTTGATCTGGGGCAGTAAAAGCATAGTATACCTGCCGCCCGCACAAAAACCGGTAAGGCCCAGTTTCTCCGGATCAACATCATCCCTGCCCTCAAGGTAACTTACGCTATTTCTGACAAGGTTTTCCACTTCTGAATCAGGAGGAGAGCGAGAATAGGTCTGCCACTGCGGAGCGACCACCACAAACCCATCTGCCGCCATCCTGTCCACCATCTCCTGGTATCCGGGCTCAAACCCGTTAAAGGAATGAATCAGCACCACAGCCGGGTATTTTCCCTCTGCAGCCGGAGCAGCAGTGTAGGCAGGATAAACCTGGCTTTCACCTGTGATGTTGACGGTTTCGTTTAAGGTGTCAGTTGAAGCGATCCCTGAAGCTTTGGGAGCAGTTGAGACGTCGGAAATGGGTTCAGGAGAATCGGATACAGGTACCTCAGGTTCGGAGTCCGCCGAATCTGTACAGCCTGAAACGCCTGTAAGGCATGCTATGAGCAAAAACAAGAATAGTGTTTTCATGAATTTCATTTAACCCCCTCAAGTCAGCATATGCCGGAAAGTTCGTGATAATGCATTATCCCGTACATGCTGAATATAGAAAAATTATATATCACGGGATATAAAACCAGAGGAACAAGATTTTCTGTTAAAGAGGCAAATGGCAAAGAATCAGGTAACAAAAAGAAGGAATATAAGAAAGGGACAGAGAACCGGATTAGAAAGAACAGGACCAGAAAGAAAAGGATCAGAAAGAAAAGGATCAGAAAGAACAGGATTAGAAAGAAAAGGATCAGAAAGAAAAGGATCAGAAAGAAAAGGATCAGAAAGAAAAGGATCAGAAAGAAAAGGATCAGAAAGGACCAATCTAAGGGATACCTGGTAACAGGCTCCGGCTGCAGAGCTTACATCTCAACGATCCTCTCGATAACGTCCCTTTCTGAGCGGTAAACCCTGAATTTGGCAACCCTGCCTACTTCAAGCATATTGAAGTCCTCCCTGCTTGCCCTGTATTCCCTGACTTCGTCTTCAACGCAGAGTCTCATTCGGACAACGTACTCGATTTCCGGATACATGGCTTTAAGTTCGGCTTCCACGGACTCGTTGATCTGGAGGTTTTCGGTGCCTTCCGGAAGCAATTGTCCACAGACTGCATCCTGAACCGAGATCCCTTCAGGGCTGCTCTGGAAGATGATAGTCCTTTCTTCTCCTGCAACTCCTACCACCTCTTTCTGGAGGATGAAACCGACACCTACCACAGGGGACAAAAATCCCTTAACTGAGATGAAAAGAATGGCTACAAGGAAAATGATTACTGCTCTTTTCCGGCGGGTGTCGTCTATCTGGTTCAGCTTCAAGCAATCGACCTCGTTTCTTGTGGAATGAACTGTATTTCAATATCATTGCTGTCACAACAATAAATATTTTTTCAAAATTTTTATAAATTTCAAATATAAAAAATGAGTAAGACTGGTTAAGGACGATTAATGCTGGTGAATATAAAATAATGAGAATTAATCTGGAATGGGATGCTTGAAGCCCGCTTGTAAATACATCGGCAATTAAAAAAATAAAGTATCAATTTAAATTTTAAAAGCATTTAACTTTTCTCTTCTTGTATATACTATAGTGATTTATATAGCAAGTGTACATATTAATAAATATTAATTTAAAGTCTGTGAACTTTTGCAAAAACCAGAATTTATTTTTTATGCTTTTCCTGGATATGGAAAAGGAACCGG
>JBFHIK010000172.1:0-6045 GCA_041596555.1 Methanosarcina sp. | reverse complement strand
TCTCCGGAGTCTACAAGAGCTTCGGAAAGCCCTTCAAGGATATCGGTTCCAGAAAGCCCTTTTTCAATAATCATTTCATCTATAAGCTGGCGCCCTCTGGAGAAGTCCCCTACAAGAGCCGCATCAAGAAGTTCATCTACGGATTCGTCCCTGCCTTTCATGGTAGCTTCATACACTATTTCTTCTGTAATTTCAGCACCCTCTGCCCGGAGGGTGGCAAGCTGGAGAGTCTGGACAGCTCTTGCAACATTCCCTTTAGCTAGATAAAGGATCGCGTCAAGTGCGCCACCGGAAAGTTTCAGCTTTTCAGAACTGGTGATTCTCTCTAGATGGGTTTTCAGGAGAAAATCCGGAATATATGTAAAAAAAACCTGGAGACCCCTTGAACGGAGAGGGGAAATGAGTTTCGAAGGTTTTGTAGTGGAAAGAATAAACCTGCAGGTTGCACTGTACTTTTCCATGATCCGCCTTAGAGCGTGCTGTGCATCTGAACTCAGGGATTCTGCATTATCGACATAAATTATTTTATAATCAAAATCAATGGAAGCTGTCCCGGCATATTCGTTAATTATTTCCTTAAAAATATCGATTACACTTTTGTAGATTTTTTTCGGGTCATCTGTACCCAGAATGCGGACAAAACGTTTGTCCCGTACAAGATAACGTTTTCCCTGATCGAAAAAGTCCGAGGCGTTGAAATATACAAAGTTGTTTTTCCAGGTATCCCCATAGAGCTGCCTGGCAAGGGCAAGAGAAGCCGTTGTTTTCCCCGAGTTTTCAGGCCCGTAAAAAATAAGGTGAGGCAGGGTCCCGGACTGTAACAGTTCGGAAAGCGTTCTTACAGCATTTTCATTTCCGAGCAGTCCTTCAAGGGCATCTGCCCTGTATTTTAGAGTCCAGAGATCCTGCATAAATTACACCTTGTTTTTCAGTTTTTGAATACTCAGTTGTTCAGGGATTTGATCTTTTCCCGGGCACTCAATCAGCCAGGCCTTCACCTTCCGAGGGGCCGTTCCCATTAGCCTCAAGCAGGTCCTTGATTACCACACCGTAAACAGGTCTTGCAACAACCACACCAATGAAAACACCAATAATAGTGGTGATTGCAAATCCCTTCAGGGACCCAAAGCCCATGACCACCAGAGGAGACATGGCAATGATTGTTGTGGCGGCGGCCCCGAAAATAATCGCAAAGGCTTTTCCGATCCTGGAAACAAAGACCTTTGTTGGCGGGAGTTTGCCTTCGTAAAGCACCTCGTCTGTGATAATTACAAGGTGGTCAATACCTGTCCCTATTGCGGCAATTATACCTGCAATTGCTGCAAGGTCAAGCTGCCAGCCGATAGCTGCTGCAACTCCAAGGATCATGATGACTTCACTGATGGAAGTCCCGACCATTGGCACCAGGATTTCAGGTCTCCTGTACCTGCGGAAAACAACTGCAGCAACTGCAATAAGGGAAATCAAGCCTGCTATGACGGCTTCGGTTTTAAACTGAGACCCCAGGGTTGCATCAACGTGCCCTGAACCTACTAACACCACGTTTACAGGTAAAGCCCCTGCCCGGAGGTGTATCTGGAGCATTGAGGCTTCAGTCTTGGCTGCATCATCGGTACCTGTGGAAGCCTCCCATGAATATATTGGAGTTTCTTTCAGTCTGGATGCCGCAGAGTAGCTGAGGGGAGCCCCATAGATCTTATCTTCATCCAGATACATGTTCAGGTAGTGATTCTCCGGACTGTCCGTAGCCCCGGTCTCTATCGCAATTTTCTGGAGAGCCCTTGCCCCTTCTTCATTCAGGGTAAAAGGAGTGTGCCACTGGTTATCGTGGAAACTTGGAATTCCCACGCTTACAATGGAATCTCCATAAAGAACATGCTGGGTTTCATTTCCTGTAGTCTGTATGCGGATTTCAAATTTTCCGGGCTTTTCAGCAATATCCTTTGCCGTTGCAAGGTCGATCCCTGCAAAATCTATGAGGATATAATCTTCTCCGACAGTCCTGACAGGAATGTCTTTCAAGCCAAGGGAGTTAAGTTTGTCATTAAGGATATCTCGGGTCAGGTCCCTGGTGTCGGTGCTAACTCCTTCTTTATATGTCGAGGTCCCGTCTTCATTCTTGAGGATTGTGCCTCCGACTTTATCCATAAGAGCTGAGAGCTCTTCTTCTGTGGCTTCAGTCCGGATTTCATAGACAATACCATCTTCGGTACTGATCGGAAGCACTTCTGCATCAAAGGCTTGTGAGAGGTAAGCCTGGATCAGGGATTCTTTACTGGTAGTGAGAGTTACCTGGGTCGTTTCCTGGTTCAGCCTATCAACACTTACACTGCCAAGATCCAGGAGCTCAAGTTGTGATGCGCTAACCTGAACGGACGTTGTGAATGTGAGGGATCTGTCGGATGAACTCTCTCCATCAACGTCCAGGTTGTTATCTGTGATCTGAATAGGGGCACCAATGACAGGTTCTACCATCTGGCTGACTATCATGCCCGAATCTGCATCTACCTGGGCAAGTGCTCCCTGCAATTTGATCTGAAGCCAGGAGCCACCTTCAAGGTCAAGCCCGTAGTTCAGGTTAGTGGTTGCCCCTTCTGCAGAATTATAACCCGGGTGGATAACCACAATCGAGGCAAGTATAGCAAGTATGAAGACGATAACTCTTACATTTTTAAAGATGCTTTTTTTATCGCTCATCTGTTATACCTCCCTCTGAATTCGGGTTTCGTCACATACCACCGCAGGATCCCGGTATTGAGAAGCCAGGTGTTCATAATATCTGCAATAAGCCCAACAATCAATACAATTGAGATCTGGGAAAGCAGGGTAATCTGTGTAAATGATGGAATTATCAGATAAAGGTAAGTTGAAACCACGTACATAACCACGAGGGCTGCAAGGGTTGTTGTGGTCATGGTAATCCCTGTCTGCATCGCTCTTGAAACCTTTTCTTCCACCGTGCCCCTGCGCTTGAGTAACCTGTTTGTTAGCAAAATGTCACTGTCTACGGAATAACCGACAAGCATAAGCAGGGCTGCAACCGTTCCAAGGGAAAGGGTGATCCCTGCAACCTTCATGAAAGCAGCAGCTATTATGATGTCCGAAAAGGCAGAGAGCACCACTGCAAAAGAAGGTATAACGTTCCGGAAAATAAGGAAAACCACAATGGACATTCCTATAAAGGATATAAAAATAGCCTGAAGAGCCTGAAGCTGCAGTTCCTGGCCGTAAACGGCTCCGATCTGTTTGATTTCCACGTTTGAATAGCGGCCCATTACATCTTCTTCAAGCTGGCGCTGTTCTTCGTTATCCATAACCCCGAACTGCATGCTAACCCTGCTTCCGGTTTGCCGGGCGTCCGTGAGAGGATAAGAAGAGTACATTTCTTCAAGCATAGCGGGGGAATCGGTCGTCTCTACAGAAATCTGGGTCCCACCCTGGAACTCCATTCCCAGGGACACCGGCGACCCGCTGCTTGCAAAAGAAACCAGCAGTACAACTAAAGAAACTGCAAGTAATGCAAGGGGGATTGCCAGCAACTGGCGATTATCGTGATTTTTCACGAAATTATCTAAAAATTCGGTCAAACCTGTTGCCATAATTAAATACTCCGGATGAATGCATCTATTTTTTAGAACTTATCCGAGCTTATTTATTCCGGATCTACAATCCGGAAAACATTCAGATTAATAACACGGAAGTGTCCAGATTTACATTCCAGAACCATCCAGAAAAATCGTTCAGAACGTGCATGGTAACTTTAAATTATCAGCCCTTTTCGAACTCTGGTTCCGGGAAGAAAAGTCTCACATTCCATATAGTGTAAATAAGGTAATCTGTTTCAGTTCTATATGCTATGCATTATATTAACTATTCCTCGAAAAACAATTATTGTCCTATATAGCGTTAATTCATCATTTAAAATTTATTGTTGAAAGTGATACAAGTTCTAACGTTACAACTATATATACCAGTTACTGTTCATTAAAAATAATGACAGAAAGACCTTCCCCTGACGAATATTTCCTTGAAATCGCCTTCGTGGTAGGCAAACGGGCAACCTGCCTCCGAAACAATGTAGGAGCGGTAATCGTCCGGGATAAACGCATTCTATCAACCGGATATAACGGAGCTCCAAGCGGCATGGAGCACTGCCTTGAGATAGGGTGTATCCGGGACCTTGAAAAAATTCCCTCCGGCACGCGGCATGAGAAGTGCCGGGCAGTGCATGCGGAGCAGAACGCCATTATCCAGGCTGCCATCCACGGGGTCAGCATTGCCGGAGCAACCATTTACTGTACACACCAGCCCTGCATTCTGTGTGCAAAAATGATTATAAACTCAAAAATTAAAAGGGTAGTATACTCAACACCCTATCCTGACACCGATTCCCTTGATTTCTTCAGGAGTGCAGGTGTGGAAGTAGAATATATACCCTTTGAGCTGAAAGATGGAACTTTCAGCAAAAAATGAATATTTGACGGTTTAACAGACGTCCTGCACCCACCTTCACAGAAGAATCTATCCATTAAGTTCACAGAAGAATCTATCCATTAAGAGATCATTAAGAGATACCAAATTCATTTATGGAACAGGATAAGAGGTGGAATAATGTCTGAAGAGTTAAAAGCCAGAACACTAAAGGTAGAAGATTTGATTGAATATCAGGAAGGAGCTGTTGTAAGCAGAGAAATTATCCGAAAAAACACGGGAACGGTCACCGTATTTGCTTTCGACAAAGGAGAAGGTCTGAGCGAACACACTGCACCTTTCGATGCTATGGTTCAGGTAATAGATGGGAAGGCAGAAATCACTATTTCCGGCAATAAAAATGTTCTGGAGACGGGGGATATGATCATAATGCCTGCCAGTGACCCTCACGCACTCCATGCAGTGGAAAGGTTCAAAATGATTCTAACCATGATCCGCTCGTAATACTATTAAGTCTCACTTAAGATCCACACCTTAAGTTTGGACAAGTTGTTTTTTTCGAACGAAACTAAACCATCCCATATTTCGCAAAATTCTCAAACATAGAAGTTTCAGATATATTACCTGCACTCTAAAACTCATGTATTTGTTAACTCATATCTTTTTTAACTCATATCTTTTTTAGCTCATATCTTTTTTAACTCATATCTTTTTTAGCTCATATCTTTTTTAACTCATATCTTTTTCTGCAGGCATCGAAGCCCTTTTTTTATAATATCCATATCTTCAGGGCGGTATGTCTCGTTTATAGACGTATTCCCTTCGCAGTAATAATCAAGCCCGCGAATGATTACAACCGGAATCCCGCCTGCACCTTCCCCCATCAAAAGGTTGGCAGCACCTGCAAGCTCATCAGCAACTGCTTCCTCTGTGATCTCCAGGATTTTGCCGAAAAGGTCCTTTTCCCCTATCCAGCGTTTTATGGGTTTTATTTTGTAAATCCCTATAGCAACTCCGGTCTGTCCGATCTTGAAGGCTCTTCCGTTTGTGTCCGTAATAATGACACTTAACTCTTTTCCGCTAAGCCTTTCAAGCTGTTCTCCGATTTTTGAGGCACTTGCATCCGGATTTTCAGAAGGGTAGAGCAAAAATCCGTGTTCAATATTGGACTCGTCAACCCCTGCATTTACACAGGTATGTCCTGCAAGTGTTGTCACAAGCATAAAAGGTGCTTCAACAAAGACTTCTCCGCTCCTGGCAAGGACAGCCTGAATGAAGCGGGCATCTTTCCCTGTCCGGGATGCGATCTCAAGAGCCTGTTCCCCTGGGGTAATATCTTCGAGCCTGAAGATTTCCCCTTCGGCTTTTGCAACAATGGTTGAGGCAATAATAACAATGTCTCTGTCCTGAAGTGCAATTCTCTCACAGATGAGAGAGGGCAGGTCGTCCCCTTTGTGTATAAGGGGAATATTGTCTACAGCAATGGCTTCAAATTTCAAGAGGCTTCCTCAAGATTTTAAAATTATAAGATATAGAGTAAGAAGATTTTTAGGAACATATAAAGTAAGATTTGTAATGTCGGATTCTTTAAAGTAAGATTTGTAATGTCGGATT
>JBFHIK010000171.1:0-6046 GCA_041596555.1 Methanosarcina sp. | reverse complement strand
TAATGAGGGCGAATAAATCACCCTCCACCTACATACGCAGGGTAATGCGTATCCGGGTTAGTGGAGACAATCCCGGTTTCCGTCCTCCTCTCGATCTGATATGGAAAGGTTTAACGATGCAAGCACCGCCCACAACCCTTTAGGGCTTTTAACCGGCATCCTTAGAGCCTTAAACTGAGGCGACATTCAAGGGTAACTATGTATTCTTTCCTATCGTTTACCGATTTTCTTAACTCCAATCGGTGATCTGGTCAACCAGGGCTTGTTAAACAAGTCCCTGAATCTTTAGCTCAGGGGTAGTTGACGAGTTACTCAATTTTCGTGCCTCAGAACTCATAGGGTTCATCATGGAATCAGCCGGATTTTTCATCACAGGCACGGAATTGAGATAATAATTTGATTATAACGAAGTTAAAAATCGGTTTTAAAGAACTTAAAGAAGCTGCCTCTTTTAAAGAAAAATACCCTTTCAGTATTCTCCCCTGAGCTCAGCCTGAATTTCCTCGGCAATCTTTCGGGCAGCTTCTTTTGGTGACTCTGCCTTGTAGATGCTCCTGCCCACGATCACCCAGTCTGCGCCTGCAGCAATAACGTCTGAGGCTTTTCCGCCCTGGGCACCTACTCCGGGAGATATTATAGTGAGTTTGTCCCCGATGATTCTCCTGATTTTCTTCACTCTTTCGGGGCGGGTGGCTGGAGCAACAAGCCCGAAGGCTCCTGCTTCAAGAGACATTTTTGTAATTGCTTCTGCCACCGGCTGCATGAAATCGGCGCCGCCGGGGTGGCTCATTTCGGTTACAACGAAGACGTCCTTTCGGTATTCGGAAGCAATTTCAATGCAGGCATCAAGGCTGTCCCTGCCTGTAAAGCCCTGAGCAATTACCGCATCGGCTCCGGCTTCAAATACCTGGTCGCAGATAAGGCGGTTGGTGTTGGGAATATCGGCAACCTTGAAATCGGCTATAATCGGGGCAAACTCGGCAAGTTCCCTGATAATCCCGAGCCCTGTGGCAAGGATCAGAGGGTAGCCTACTTTTATTGCGTCCACGAATTCCCAGACATCTTCTGCAATTTTTAGCGCTTCTTCCCTGTCGGTTACGTCCAGGGCAAGGATCATACAGGTATTCCTTTCCATCAAATCACCTCTTTGAAAGGCGCGTCCGCACAGCTGAGACAATAAGCGGGAGAGTGATTGTTGAATCTGCGTACACGGTTACTGATTTTGCGTTTTCTCCGACCTTTCCCCAGGACTGAGCTTCGTCAAGAGTTGCTCCGCTCAAGCCCCCGGTTTCCGGATGGTCCATTGTTAGCTGGATTGCATATTCAAATGACCTGGGAGTTACAAGCATAGACTGGAGGATGTAGTTCTTGGGGACCCCCCCTCCAAGTAGCATAGCGCCTGCACTTTCAGCCTCAAAGCAGATTTCCATGAACTCGTGCATGTCCGCAAAAGCATCCACATGCAGAGGGTTTCCTTCCTTATAGAGCCAGGCTTGAAGCCCTATTACTGAGTCCTGAAGCGCAGGGCAGTAAACCGGCACCCCCATTTCAGCTGCGGTCTTAAGGATGGAGGAGTCATCGTCCAGATTCTTCCCTATCTCGGTAAGGACCTGCCGGATAGAGAGTTTTTCCTGCGGAAGCCCTGCATAAACGCCCTGTAAAAACTCTTCAAGGTCGGTAAAGTGCTGGTCCGGGAGGTAAACGTCGTAGATCCTGTCGATACATTCATGTCTGAGCTGGATATCGTTTGCGCAGTCCGAACCTTTATAATGATGAAGGCCAAGAGCCTCAACAGTGTCGTGCACCATA
Organism: Methanosarcina sp.; assembly: GCA_041596555.1. Lineage (GTDB taxonomy): Archaea > Halobacteriota > Methanosarcinia > Methanosarcinales > Methanosarcinaceae > Methanosarcina. The sequence continues at coordinate 4,237 of JBFHIK010000171.1, read as the reverse complement.
TTGGCTCCGGTTGTGACAAGCACATCGATATGCCCGTCGCGGATCAGGTCTGCAACAATGCCCCTCATGCCTGCAGGTGTCATCGCCCCAGCAAGCCCGAAAAATTTAGTGGTTTTCTCTGAAGCCAGCATCTCATAATAGATGTCCACGGCTTCAGCCAGTCGGCCTGCTCCAAAGGCACAGCCGCTGTATTCCTTTACAAGCTCATCTACGGTCATGTTCGGAACTATCTTTGCCCCTTTGACCGGAGTGGTAAGATTTTTAGCAGAAGCTTCAAAGTCCATTTTTTTTCCTCATAGATTACAAGACTATTAAGGCGTAACCAGGTTAAAAACATAAATATATTGAAGAGTGATTATGTTAAAACACAGATACGTTAAAATGTAATTATGTTGATACGTGAGTTTACAGAAGTAAATATTCATGTGTAAGAAGGTCTGTGAAGTTTAATATCTGTAAGTCTGTGAAGTTTAATATCTGTAAATAAGACTGGCATACGGCACTGATCATCAGCACGCAATGTGTAACATTTTATTTTAAGTTTATTTATTCTGCAAGTAATTATATGGAACTGGTTATATGAATTAATTTATGTGAACACCTCTGTATAGATAAACTTTCTCATATTGGGACTGCAGGAAAGAAACCTTTTCTACAAAATGGAAAGAAAAAAGTAAAAACCTGCAAGAAATATAAAAAATATATGAAGAATATAAGAAATATATGGACTATATATAAAAAATATAAAAATATATTAATAGAGTGAAGCTCAGGGGCAAAGATGCAGGATGAGATAATAAGGTATGAAAATGCTGGTATATCTTTCGGAAGCAAAAAAGTACTTTCTAATTTTTCTCTGTGCATTCCGAAAGGGAAAAAAATCCTGCTGAAAGGGAAATCAGGAACTGGCAAATCGACTCTGTTCAAAATACTCCTGGGGTTTGAAAAGCTTTCAGAAGGCTCGGTCTATTACAGGGAAAAGTCGCTAAACCCTCAGGTGGTCTGGCAGATCCGAAAAGAGGTAGCCTATGTCTCCCAGGATACGGACCTGGGGGAAGGGCCCGTAAAGGACTTGCTTGAGGAAATTCGTTTTTACAGACCTAACAGGGAAAAAATAGACCCTGAAAAACTCCAGATTCTAATGAATGAACTCGAACTGGAAAAAGACATCCTTGAGAAAGATTTTGAAAATCTTTCCGGTGGAGAAAAACAGAGGATAGGAATCCTGATAGCCCTGCTGTTAGGAAGAGAGATTTTCCTGCTTGATGAAGCAACCTCAGCTCTCGATGTCGGGCTTAAAAAAAAGGTTGCGGACCACTTCCTTAAACACGGCCAGTGGACTCTCTTTGTAATTTCGCATGATAGAGAATGGGAAAGGGATTCGGTGGAGATTGTGACTATAGGAAATAATGGATCTGATTGAAAAAGAGGAATATTCAGATGTCAAGCCCCGATATATCTATACCTTCCCTGATACTCTGCTTTTTACTGCTTGTAATTCCCCTGGCAATCAGTTACAGGATAAAGCTTCATATCTCCCGGACAACTATAGATGCGGTTGCTCGCATGACAGTCCAGCTGGGGATGGTAGGTGTGTTTTTGACCTATGTCTTCGACCTGAACAACGGGGCTTTGAACCTGGCATGGGTCATGGGAATGGTTACAATTGCAAGCTACACGACCATACGCAATGTAGAACTCAAAATGAATAAACTGCTTCTTCCGGTGATACTTTCCTTTATGGCAGCAAATTTAAGCGTGCTGCTGTACTTCAATGAATTCGTGCTTGACCTTGGAAACCTTCTGGAAGCTCGCTATCTGATCCCCATAGGAGGCATGATTCTTGGAAACTCACTCAGGGGCAACATTGTGGGCATGGGAGAATTTTACGAGGATATCCGAAGAAACGAAAATAGATACCTTTACAGCCTCTCTCTCGGGGCAAGCAGGTATGAAGCTCTCATACCCTATATTCGAAAATGCCTTCGCTCTGCACTCAGGCCTACCCTTGCAAATATCGCAACGGCAGGGGTTGTCTTCCTTCCCGGGATGATGACAGGGCAGATCCTTGGAGGGGCAAGCCCTATCCTTGCAATCAAGTATCAGATTTCAATCATGGTTGCTCTTTATGTTTCCACAGCCATGAGCACTTCCTTTAGCATCTTTAGCACTATCCAGACCACTTTTGACGAATACGGGCTGGTAAAAAAAGAAATATACAGGGAAAAAGGTAAGAGAAAAGGGATCGGAAAATAAAAAAAGGAGAACTGGACACACTGGGCCTGACCTGCAGGTTATGTATATCCTGTGATGTCCTGTCCTACTGGAGTGCTTTTTCTTATGCATTCATCCCCATACTGGACCATATCCCTGACCGCGTTCTTCAGTATGGAAGGGTAGATCTGGCCTACCTGTTCCCACACAGGCTTTCCATGGCAGAAAAACTTGAATGTGGGCGTGCCCTGGACCCCGTATCTTTCTGCAGTCCAGGGGTTTGTTGACACATTCAGCCTGGCAAAAATTGCCGACACCCCGTATTCCTTTGCATATTCCACAAAGTATGGTTCCATAGCTTTACAATACGGGCAGGCAGGGCTGTAAAACATTACAATAACAGGCTTCTTAGAATCTTCCACCTGCTGTCCCCAGGTCGCATCCTCAATTTCAATCACATTATTCTCGTCCAATCAATTACCCCCTTAAAGAAATTATGAGATAACCGAATTAAATTCAGGAATAAATCTGCTCTTAAGTTTGAAGAAATATGTGGTTTTTATGCTAACAATACTTTATGCTTTAATTAATGCAATATTTATGTCTTCATGTAATTAAAGTTCATGCATCTGCTGATTCAGGTTTATGAAGCTCTTCCTTTTACAGACCCTCAATTCCAGAAAACAGGTTATGGCAAATAAAAACAGTCCCCCCATCACTCTCTGTGGATAAGATGATTTTCAATTCAAGACCGAGCTGGTTTTTATGAGGATAACCGCATAGAACAACGAAGAGCCTAAAAACACGAAGATTAAAAAGAGTCTAATCAAAAAATTATAGTAATGCCCGGTTAGTAAAGAATGAAGTTCGCAAGATATTAAAAGAAATGGAGGAAAGATTAAGAAAAAGCTGGTGAACAGAACTGGAGGAACAGTTCTGTCTTTTTCTGGACACAGTAATTCATCTAGTAATTCATCTGACAATTACATCTGACAATTACATCTGACTTTTAACCCGTTGGTAAAAACTTCAGGGTGGGTTATATAACAGAATTCTACCGGGCAGACTTTCTGTTCAGACTTCCTTTTCTTCATAATCCGGGTTCATAGTCTCGTCGAAACATGTGCTGCAGATATATTTGTCATCGAGGCATGTTTCTTTGAAATCTACCCTGGGACCACCCGGTTTTGTGGTTGCTTCCTTAAATACATAGAATTTTTCGTTAAACTCTATTGGCTGTCCGCACCTTGTACATACAAAAGGTGGGTTCTCAACCGAATCAATTGCACATTCAATGCATATCAGATCGGACTTCTCACCGTGAACATCCCTAAATGTGATTGGTTTCATGTCGAGACTGGTGTCCACAACCAGCACATCTTCCTGCAGTTCCCTACCACAGATATTACAATACTCTTTCATTGTGTTGCCTCCCTTTATCAGAGGATTCCTCACAAAACCCTGTGTTGAGCCTACAAAAGCTTTCATACTTTCCGTATTTGCACTCATTTAATTCCCCATTTTTAGCCTATTTATCCATATCATACCGAACCAGTCCATTTTCCAGTATTTCTACTCCGGTTCAGTATCTTTCACACCTTCAATCAGAATTTTCACCCTGCCGGATAACATTTAAGCTGCCGGCATTTCAACCCGAGAAGTCCTACCCTGAAATGAGAGAAAAGCGATAGTGTAGATCACATATACATTTTTATTACAGTGTCTTGCTGGAAATACTCTACGCACCCAGGCAAGAACAATCCGAGAAAACAATATACAAAATATGTTTCAAACCGCTTTTCAGCTTATGGCTTAAACTTCCCTATGTAAATATAGGTTTTAAGAGTATATACAGTTATTCATTTTGATCAATATTCAGTGAATAATAACACAAATAATCGTTACGAATAGATAAACAGATGAATAAAATAAGCATGAGGAATGAGCTCAAAAACAAGCCTGAGAAAGGAGAACTAAAGTACAATACGGGAATATAAAATACGTATGAGAATATAAAATACGT
>JBFHIK010000170.1:0-6047 GCA_041596555.1 Methanosarcina sp. | reverse complement strand
TCCTCAATAACCTTAATTCTTTTAATATTTCCTCAATAACCTTAATTCTTTTAATATTTCCTCAATAACCTTAATTCTTTTAATATTTCCTCAATAACCTTAATTCATCAATCCCTTTAATATTTCCTCAATAACCTTAATTCTTTTAATATTTCCTCAATAACCTTAATTTTACCCTTAACTCCTATATTTCCTTACTTTCCTCTTTTAATTGCGCTTAAACATTCAAGTGCTTCTCTTATCAGGTAATTCCTGTAATCGCTCTGGTGAAGCCTTGCCGAACGAAGCAGTCCTATACTCATGAAAAAAGGCAGGATTCTGGTAATATAGAAAAAATCCTTTTCTCCGCGACTGTACTTCCAGAGGAAATTCCCTATATATGGCTCGGCTTTCCAGCCTCCTCCTTTGTGCAATTCGAACTCGTTCTTAAGTTCCGCAGTAAGAATTCCGAGATCCCTTACAGGATGTGCCTCATACCAGGAGCTTTCAAAATCAAGTGCATAGGGCTTTCCTTTGCAAAAAATATAATTGGAGGGGGTGACGTCCCTGTGAACCATACATCCACATTCCCGGTCGAGCCAGGAACTGTACCACCATTCTCCAAGGAGTCTGTTGAAAGTCTCCCTGGTGCTGTTATCCAGTTGCAGGTGGTCCAGCACGTCATGATAGTTTCTGAACTCATTTTCTTTATTGTAAGTGGATGACTGTGTATTATCATGCAGCTGCCTGAGCATTTGAGCCACAGCAGCAAGCTTTTCATAAAGGTCCTCTTCGCGTTTAAGGTACCAGCCCAGAGATTTTCCAGGTATGTGTTCGGTTATAAGGACACAATTAAAATCTTTATTTACTGCAAGAGGCTTTGCAACATTTATTATCGAAGCTGCTTTTTTCAGGTTCAGGTATTCATTCATCATGCCTTTATAAGAATTGTAAGCTTTCAGCTTCCCTGTGGGTTCGGCAAAAAATTTTGCCATCACGCTGAAGTGTTCTCCTTTGAACTGATATCTGCAGACAGTGTGAGATGAATTGTACTTATAAACGTCTACACGGCACTTTTTATCGCGAATCCGGTGCCCTACAACTTCTTCAACAAGCCAGTCCCTGAATGGGTCCCCAGAGTACAGAGTATTAACATGGCTATTTGTCACTTCAAATTACCCCCTTTTTCCAGCCACAATCTCAACAACTATATTCTTTGTCTCTCAGTTTCTCTTCATTTAAACAGTACTGCACTGAAATACAGACCCTGAAGCTTAGCACTCACGAAGCGTAGCTCTCATGAATTATAGAAATCATTACTCATGAAATATAGTGGAATAAAAGGCAGAAATAATCAAACCCTGTTATAATCAAACGTAGCCAGGACAGGATTTGATTCCCTGTTTTGAATCTCCAATACTGGTAAGATTATACTATAGCCCGTGTATCTTATATTATTATTGGTGTTTCAATACACGGACTTTTACCCTCGCCTTTCAAAAGCAGGTCCTCCGACATCAGCTATGTTATTGTACCCGCGTTCCTCCCAGTACCCTCTATAAGGTGAGTTGCTGAGCTCGATTCTTACTATCCACTTCGCCCATTTGTACCCATACTTGTCTTCAGCCACAAGCTGCAGGGGAAACCCTCTTTCAGGCGGCAAAGTTACATCATTTAGTTCATACGCAAGTATGATGTTGTTTTCTAACAGATAGTCCTTATCAAGAGCGGTGGAGTACCCGTCAGCGCTGTAAAAAATAACGGTTGTTGCATTTTCCATAGCCCCTGCTTCTTCAAAGATCTCAGTTATCCTTACTCCTGTCCATTTTGCAGTAAAGCCCCAGCCTTCCACACAGTTAAGGTCAATAACTTTCGAAGTCTGAGGCAATCCGGTTATTTCTGCATACGTAAAGTTTCGGGGGTTTTCCACAAGTCCGTCAACCTGCAGCCTGTAACTTTCCCTGTCAATATACTGGGTGCCCTTGATGGCATTATTTCGCTGCTGTGCGATAGGGGTTAACTGTTCACCCATGTATGAACTGGTTTCTGTCTGGTTTTCATAGGCTCCCGTTTCTCCTCTGTCGGATACGCAGCCTGAAAAGGCTGTAAATACAAATGAAATAATTAGAAATAAATGGATTAGTTTCATGTATTTGCTCTGTCTCCCTCAACTTTTTCCCAGCCTATTCTTTCCTGAAAATATGCGTTCTGCGTGAATAAATGGTTATTTATAAAAAAAAGTTTTAGTGTTTAATAAGGATGAAGAGTAATAATCCGGAAGGATAAGAGCTGCCAGATATAAAGAAATAGACAAAAGCTGAAGAAAGAGTAAAAAATGTACATGAAACTCTGCGAGTAACAGGCACAAACAAATGAAAGTACTTTTCAACCTACCTTTTTTTGATTATTAAATCCATCATTACCTTGGGCAGGAAGGTTGTATTCATTTTGGTTCTTTATCCATCCAGATTTGTAATTTGGAATTGCCTACGTTATAAGATCTCTATTTTTGGATCAAAACTTAGAAATTCTAAAGCTGAATGTGTATTGACGCCGTCAAAAAACTAACCAGTGAATTGCCATCAAGGCTAAAATGTGACCTTGATCACGGATGCTAAATTGCCTTTTAGGCAATCACGCTGCCCACACAATATACGGGGTAATGAAAATTGGATGGAATAATAAACAAAGCTTGCGGTTTAGACATCCATAAGAAATTTTTAATTGCTACAATTCTCAACATATTTGGTGAGAAACAACAATTACGTTTTAAGAGGACTGAAGAAGGCATTTTAGAGCTTAAAAAGTGGGTTCTAACTGAAAAAGGTGATGTTGTTGCATGTGAATCAACAAGTGATTTTGGGGTTCCTATTTATGGTTCACTTATAAATCATCTAACTGTTATAGTTGAAAATGCTCGTGACATGAAGGCTTTTGCACAAAAAAACGGACAAGATAGGTTCTGAATTTATTGCAAAACTTGCACTGAATGACATAGTTCAACCATCAAGAGTTTTCCCAAAAACTCACAGAGAATATCGTTTATACATTCGGCTTCGCCACAAACTTGTACAAAAAAGAATGGATGTAAAAAATGAAGCTCATGCTATTCTGGTACCTGAAATGTTTAATCTAAAAGATGTGCTGACAGACATTTTTGGTAAAAATGGTAGAGAGATATTATCAGGAATCTCTGCAGGTAAAAATGTTTACCAGATTCTACAAAACCTTTCTCCAAATGTTCGTAAAAAAAGCGCTCAGATCCGAGAGCTTCTGGACAGAGAAATCTCTCAGAGGGCTATGAAAGCGTCACATGAAGGAAAAGCAGAGAATCACATGAAGGAAAAGCAGAAAATCCCCGCCCAAAAGGAGCGTGGGAGTTGTTCATTACCCGCTATAGCTCATGTTGACCTCGGATAGAGCTTCCCAATGATCATCACTTAAATAATGGCTGGGCGTAATCCAGAAATTATCGATGCCTCCCTTGATGGAGTATTGCATAGCTTGCTTGAGATCCTCCGAGGAAAGGATATCGTTACCGCTTTTCCAGAGTCCAATCGAAATAATTATCCTGCTTGAATCGTATTTTTGCCCATACTCATGGGCGATTTCCCTTGTAACTTCTGGGTCATAGCTTTTTAGCCCAAAGTAATTCCATATCACTATCTTATCAACGTATTCCAGCATAACATTATACGATTGGCCCTTTTCCGTCGATTCTTTGCTTAAGTTGTCCCAGCTAACTTCCACATCCATGTAAAGCTTCTTATTATTTTTGTGGACGATCTTTGCAGCTCGATCTAAAAAGCGCCCAATTTCATAAGAGCGCCACTCACCAATCGACGGATCATCTATATTTATTAATCCATTGGGAAGTCTAGGCCAATCATCACGGCCAGTATAGGACATATAGGCAGCTTTATCATCATCACCATAGCCTTCAGTGTAGTATGCCAGTTCAGTCAAGGATATTGAATTCGCTGGGTAGTTAGTAGAAATGTATTCCAACATTAGCAGGATCTGTTCGCCAAAATCGCCCTCAACTAGCTCCATCGTGCTGACCAGATTGCTGCTAGGTTCACCCAACCAGGAGATAGCTGAAGATTTTGGATGTTCTCTGATGTATTTTGGTGCATATAAATCTACGACGATATCTACATTTGCCCACTTACTAAAGCGCTTTGAATCTTCCGCCAAAAAATCGATGCCTGTATCCTGTACATCCTGTGACCAGTAATTCTCATGGTTCTCCCATTTAAAATAGTTCCAATCCAGCCGACCAGCGCCTAAGGCTACGGTATTGACACCGGCGGATTTCATATTTTCCTCCAAAATAGTTATCTCCTCTCGACTATTTTCTAGGGAGGGAAAATCTACTCTGACCGCCAGCACAGGTGGAGCAGAGGGAAGATGCTCTCTGACCGCCAGCGCAGGCGGAGCAGAGGCAAGATGCCACATGCTGATAATAAAAAGAATGAATATTACGATAAAACAACAAGCTATACTGCATATTATTGCTTTGTAATCTCTCTGCGGCTTACAATGCCGGTCCGATTTAGCTTGTTCCATTTGGCCTCCACTCTACGCAGCTCAAGGATGATTGCCCATAGCATTACTGCATCCATCATTAAGGAATATGGTACCCATAACGGTATCACGTAGAAATATTTTAAATCGATCCAAGCTCGGTCAAGGGCGATAGCAAATAATGATGCAAAAAAGGCAAAGAACAACCCAAGCCAACCAATGATGCTCATCCAGCCAAAGGGGATGGGACTGATGTTGAGAAATAGCAAGATTGGCAGCAGTGTGATTGATATCAACTGTAGCAAAGGTATGATAATCATTGATGCTAAGTTAATCGGCAAATAAAAGGCAAAAAGGCCATACCTAGGATTGAATAACATATCACGGTGAATATAGGCGGTCTTAAGTAGCCCACGCGCCCATCGCACGCGCTGCTTCCACAGGCCCTTAATAGTTGAGGGTACTTCTACATACACTATGGCCAAAGGTTGAAACACTACTTTGTAGCCTGCCTTGTGAACACGCCAGGTCAATTCTATGTCTTCGCCTATAAATCCCTCTAAGAAAGGACCAGTCTTTTCAAGAGTGCTACGTCGGAAGGCGCCTATATTGCCAGACACGACAGGAAGGCAATCGATAGTATCCAGCGCTCTACGCACAAAGCCTGTGCCTACGTGAGTGAGTAAGTTCACCAGTAGTGTCTGAAGGTTATCAAGGTTAATGGGAGCATCGTTGCCACATACTGCGCCTACATCTTCGCTGCTAAAACCACTGAGCATCTTGTTTATGGTATCAGAAGCAAAGATGCCGTCAGCATCGACGAAGAATATTACTTCTCCTTTGGCTAGGTTAAGTCCCATGTTAAGAGCTGAGGCTTTGCCTCCGTTTTTCTTGGTTACCACACTTACACGGTAGTTCGTTTCATAACGCTGCATTTCTTCAAGCGTATTATCAGACGAACCATCATCCACTAAGATGACCTCATATTTTGAATAGTTCGATGCCAGAATGGACTCTATACAATGGGCTATCACTTTTCCTTCATTATAGGCTGGTACCACTATAGAGACGAAGGGATTCTCACTGTTGAATATATGCTGTTTGCTTTTGCGCATTTCGAAAGCTAAAGATAGTGGAAAATATGTAATTGTCAGAATACCTACAGAAAAGCAGGTGAATCCTATAATATAGAATAATAAAAGAAGCATCTCCATTAGAAAACCTCAAAATCTTCCAAAACTGCATCTAGTACTTCTTTGGCCTGGGCAATATTTGCTCCAAACCTGGCATTGATCTCCAGAACTACAGGATTGTGATCGTTTCGACGGCGAATATCTATGTCCATTGGACCGCTCAGATTCATAGCCTTTGCTGCAGATATAGCTATATCCGCCACGTCAGGAGCGTTTACGCGCTTCACTTCAGCTGCGTTGCCCACGATTCCCTCTTTTAGCTTAGTCTTTTCTAAAACTACGATAACAGATTTATTCCCAATAGATTTATTCCCAATAGATTTATTCCCAATAGATTTATTCCCAATA
>JBFHIK010000169.1:0-6057 GCA_041596555.1 Methanosarcina sp. | reverse complement strand
CAACCAGAACCCCTATTTCCCCGGCTCCGATTACAAGCACGGATTTTCCTGTGAGCCCTCCGAAGATATCTTCAGCAAGGTCTACAGCTGCCGAACCTATGGAAACCGAACCTTTATTGATCCGGGTTTCGTTCCGGATCCTCTTACCCACCTGGATAGCTTTTTCAAAAGCTGTATCAAGGATTTTTCCGGTTGTTCCCGCTTTCTTGGAATAGGCATAGAGATCCTTTATCTGCCCCAGGATCTGGTCTTCTCCTACAATCATGGACTCGAGCCCCCCTGAAAGCCTGAGCAGGTGTTCCAGAGACTCGTCGTGCCCGTAAAAGTCGATAATATGGGTGGAAGCTCCCATTTCCTTTGCAAAAGAGAAAAGTATACTGCTGCTTTTGGGAGAAACAACGTAGATTTCAACACGGTTGCAGGTTTTTAAGACGACGCACTCGTATACATACTCATGGTGGTACAGGTTATGTAGCAGCCCGTCCAGATCTCCGTGCCAGGCGGACTCCATTTCTTCAACCTTCGCTTTTTTATGGGATATAACCATACTTGAGATTTCTGTCACAGAGAGCCTCCGGATAGAATGAATACAGGAAATAAAATGAATAATATAAGGAGTTGTAAATTTAACTTTGTCCAGAAATCCTCAGCCATTTTTCACCAAAGGGTTTCTATTTAAAGGGTTATTAGAGGGTAATTAAAAGGATAATAATTAAAAGCTTTTTCATTCACAGAACATTTTCTTTCTCAAAGTAGTTCTTTTCCTTTCAATGGTTCCTGCGCTTTTCCAGTCTGATTTTACTTGCCTGAATTTCCGAGATTACCCGAGATTATCAGAGATTATCAGAGATTATCAGAGATTATCAGAGATTATCAGAGATTATCAGAGATTATCAGAGATTATCAGAGATTATCAGAGATTATTGCATATGCATTTTCTGCTGCCTTTTCATATGATTCGGAAAATCTATTCCAGACCATCTCGCTTTCAAGGACTTTCCAGAGAAGAGCTTTCCTTTTCCTCTGATCTTTTACATTCATTTTGAGGTAAGTCCTCAGTTCGTCCTGAAGCCGGATCATATCGGAATATGCAGGAGTTATAACGCCTTCGATCTGCTTGCGGGTGTATTTTGAGACCGCAGGACTGTGCCCAAGGGTGGAGATTCCGATCACAAGGTCTCCTCTTTTGATGACCGAGGGGATTACAACATTACCTAAAGCATCCACCTGATTAATCAAAATATCGCTTTCCCCTGCAATATCAGTGATTTTCCGGTTAAGTTCGGAACTGCTGGTTGCAGGGATAACAAGAAAAGCTCCTGAAATAATTTCCTTTAACTCAGAGTCCGATGCTGCCGAAAGATCAAGTCGGAGCAGCTTTACCTGCCCTGATGCTCCAAGTTCATGCAGCCTTTCCGAAAAGTCGAGGCTGACAACAATGGTGTCTGCGCAGTCGCAGAAAAGTTCAGCTTTGCGCTCCCCTACAGAGCCGCCTCCGAAAATCACGATTTTCCTGCCTGAAAGGTCAAGCATGAGGGGGAGAAAATTATTTGTTTCAGCCATTTTCAGGGACCTCGAAGTATAAAGATGAATTAAGATGAATTAAATGAATTAATTAGTCCGCCCTTAAAGCCTGACTCCGGTTTTTTTGAACTCTTTTTCACTGAAGAAAAGGGTGTAGTCCTTAATCCCTGTGGCTTCCGAAATTTTCTCAGCCACTTTTTCGCAGTCTTCGGGGTTATAGGAATGGACCATTGTAAACAGGTTATACTGCCAGTCAGGATAGCGGGGGCGTTCATAACAGTGCGTAACTTCGGGAAATTCAGCCATGATATTCCCTACCTTTTCGATCTGCTCATCAGGAACATTCCAGACGCACATTGCATTGGCTTTTATGCCTATGGCTCTGTGCCCGATTGAAGCCGCAAAGCGACGGATCTTTCCGGCTTTCTGGAGGTTTTTAAGCCTGTCAACAACCTCCTGTTCACTGATTCCAAGTTCAGAAGCAAACCCTTTGAAAGGAGAATGAGTGATTGGAATTCCATCCTGCACGAGTTTTAGTAGTTTTACATCCGTTTTATCCATAATTTCACCTGATATCAAACCTTACCTGAATCTTAAACAGATGCTTTGTAGGAAGATCAAGAAGAGGACAGCCTGTTTTCTCCCGAATTTCGCTGAGAATCTTCTCAAGCCTGTCTTTATTTGGAGCAGAAAGCGTAAACCAGAGATTATATTGTGCAGCACTTCTGAGATAATTATGGGAAACTTCGGGATACTCGTTAATTAAAATAGCAATTTCCTCTATGCGGGATTCAGGCACTTTCAGGGCTACAAGAGTGCTGACACCCCCCATATTTCTCATGCTGAGGACAGGGCCTACCCTTCTTACTGCCCCTTTCCTGTTGAGTTCACGCAGCCTTTCAATTACCTCAATTTCCGGAAGCCCGAGAATCTCCCCTAACCTGGCAAAAGGTTCGACTTCGAGGGGGACTTCCTGCTGGATAAGGTTGAGGATTCTTTTGTCGGTATCATCAAGTTCTATTACCGAAACTTCCCTGCCGTTATGATCCATATCACAGGAAAAATCGACAGCCTCTTTCCGGAGCTGATCTTCTAAATTATCAATGTCAGTCATCTGGATCACGGTCACTTTTTTCCGGGCCTGTATATGCAGTAAGGCTCTTCTTCGAGATAGTCGCCTGTAGCAGCATAGGCTCTTGCCCTGCAGCCTGCACAGACTTTTTTGTATTCACATATGCCGCACTTTCCTTTAAGCTCTTCGGGATCTCTCAGTTTCCTGAAAACCTCGGAGTTTTCCCAGACGTCCCTGAAAGACTGTTTCCTGATATTTCCGGCAAGCACGGGAAGGTAACCACAGGGATAGACCTCTCCAATACTTGATACAAAGCAGAAGCCGGTCCCTCCGAGGCAGCCCTTTGTCATGGCTTCGTAACCGTGGGTTTTGACGGAGATCTCGATGCCTTCTTTTTTTGCCCGCTGGCGCATTATCCTGAAATAGTGGGGAGCACAGGTCGCTTTCAACTGGATTTCCGATTCTTTCTGCATGTCATAGAACCAGTGCAGGACACGCTCGTAGTCTGCAGGAGAAACCTCATCGGACTCTTCCCCCCTGCCTGTGGGCACAAGGAAAAAGACGTGGTACGCAACTGCCCCCAGCTCTTTTGCAAGCTCAAAGGTCTTCGGGATCTCCTCAAGGTTGCGCTTTGAAATCGTTGTGTTGATCTGGAAGGGAAAATCTGCTTTCCTGAGGACTTCGATGCCTGCAAGCGTCCTATCAAAAGCTCCTGGCACACCCCGAAACTCATCATGGGTCTTTGCAATCGCTCCGTCAAGGCTAATGCTCAGTCGTTGAACTCCTGCAGCCTTCAGCTTTTCCACGATTTCAGGGGTCAGGAGGGTGCCGTTTGTTGCTAGCACTACTCTGAGCCCGGCATCAGTCCCGTAACGTGCGATCTCGAAGACATCCGCTCTGGTAAGAGGTTCGCCTCCGCTCACGATGAGGATGGGTTTTCCAAGCTCTACAACCTCGTCAATGAAATGTTTAGCTTCTTCGGTTGTAAGCTCACCTTCAGGAACCGAGGAAGTGGAAGATCCCCTGCAGTGCACGCAGTTAAGATTGCAGCCCGCAGTAAGTTCCCATGCGATAAGTCTTGGTGGATTTGTCATGGCAATCAGAGATTAAGGGTTTCTTTTTTAATTGAATTCAGAGATTTTAATGGAAGTCAGAGAGAAATAAGATTTACAAATTAACGATAACCGAAAGTGGCGTCATATTTTAAAGATAGAATATAGGTCAGAACCCATTTTACTTAAAGTTAGTATAATTGAAACTTGTGAGGTCATATTAATAAAGTAATATTAATATTCTGCCATTTCAAACAAGAACCTGTGAAAAGAAAACAGAAAGTCAGGTATTTATCTGACTGGAAAGCTGAAGATTTGTGAGTTAAATAGTTAAACAGTTAAATGTCTGCCCGAACAGGGAGAAAAAAATAAAATGAGAAGTTGTTCAGGTTGATATCAGCTGCTGCCACCCTCCAAGTAGTTCCCACCTTGTTTCTTCTCCATATGGGTTCGGATAATCAAATTCTCGTTTGAACACAATTATCGTCTGAACGTCGTATTCCATGTCGTTTTCTAAATCGAGAGTAGTTTCGTACTTGAATGGTTTTCGGTATGTTAAAGTAATATCTTCTTCAGAAAGCAGCGTATAAGGTATTTCTTCGCCTTCGTCTGGATTATATTCCCTTGAGAATATCTGGATCCTTGTAGGGATAACATCAGTTTGTGAATCTTCGGCAAAACTGTAATCGTATGCTTGTTTATTCCTGTAATTAATATCCATTGATAGAGTAACCTGTGTGCGCGTTTCATTAATTTTGGAGGAATTATACCAACTAAAATTAGTAATCTCTACATTTTTCCCGGGAAGACCCGATTCAAACGGGAAGTACCAGGCAATAATTGCAATCAAAAATATTACTATTAAAATGCCTAAGCTTTTAAGGGCTTTTTTCGACAAAGGTTTTCTAATTAAGTAAAATGCAAGACCGATTCCTGTTAGAAGAATAAGGATAGTATAAATTGGCATGGAGGAAGAGGTTAGATTATCATCTCCTTTTTTATTATCTAAAAAAATATTCTCCTTGATAGTGTTATTTTTGTTTAAATTAGAGTAGAAGTAGAATATGCCGTACTCTTTATTAGAATTAAAAGTGTTGTTCGCAACAAGGTTATTGCTGGAATCTCCGATTGAAATGCCATTGGAATTGTTAGATAAAATGTTTCTAATTAAAGTATTTTTATCAGAAGCCAGGAGATAGATGCCTGAGTTTCCATTCTCTATGAAAATGTCATCTTTTAAGTTATTTGACTCGGATATCCATAAAAGAAAGCCGGATTGTTTGTTGCTACTGGCAACGTTATCTGCTATTACATTTTCATGAGAGACAGTTAGACAAAGCCCATATTTGTTCATGAAAAATTGGTTATTAGTTAAATTATTGGCATTTGATTTCCTGAGAGCAATTCCATAGTTTTCATTATTACTGGCATTGTTATTAACTAAAGTATTTTGATTTGATAGGTTCAAGTAAAGACCACGTTTATTTTCAGTGATGAGATTGTTCTTCAAATCGTTGCCCGCCGAATTAATTAGATAGATTCCATGCAAAGTGTTTGAAAATAGAGTATTATTTTCAATACTGCAGCCGGAAGAGGCATTTAGAACAATGCCATCCTGAAAATTTGAAATAATATTGTTTTGAATAAGTGAGTTATTGACGTTGTCTAAATAGATTCCTGAGATTTGACTTTCGTTGCTGTCTTCAAGAATTATCAAGCCGGTTATTTCAACATTGTTTGATTTAACGTGAATTACTGGTATAGAAGAAATGTCAGAGTTGAGAATCACGTCTTCTGGATTGTGAGAAATAGAACTGATTTTTAGTTGTTTATCGATAGTGAGAGTTTCCGAATAGTTCCCTTTATAAATCAGTATTGAGTCATTTTCCTGTGCAAAGTTTATTGCTTCCTGTATAGAAGAGAAATTACTGCTATTTTCATTATTAATATCTACAGTAATTGTAGTAGCAGATGCGCAGTTGATTGTGAAAATAATCAGCAGTATAGTAGAGATATTTTTGAATTCCATATGATCGCCTGCTTACTTATATCAAAAAAGAGAAATGAACTAATGATAGTTCACTTTAAATTTTTCATTTCATTCTCTTATCCCAAGAAGGAATATCCATTTGAATACAGATCACTTGACCCTATGAACTCATAAACATTTTCTTCGTAGTTGAAGTTAGGACTATCTGTATCGTACCAATAAAGTGTATTTGTACCAGTCCAGGTGTTTGGATCGTTTAATAGGAAGTATGGGTCTATCGTGAACTACCACTCAGCTAAAGACTGAGTGGCTTCTTGGTTCATTCCTCCCTCTTTTGAGGGCAAGTCCCCAAGCTCATCCCCGTAGTTCCTACGGTGTCATAATCCAATTAGATTTTGATCTATTAGTGCAAATTTTTT
>JBFHIK010000168.1:0-6063 GCA_041596555.1 Methanosarcina sp. | reverse complement strand
TTATTAGACGCAGCCGGAGTTATTAGACGCAGCCGGAGTTATGCCGTCAGAAAAAAGAAATAGTGTAATGATTTAGTGCAATGATTTTTGAAAATCCTGTGCCTGAAAAAGAGTTTGTTGAGTGGTTAGAGGGAGAACATATGGGGAGTATTTTGGGGAGTATTTTTGAAAGAAAATTTGATACCATTTGGGGGGCTTGGTATGTTTGCTAGTAGAGGGCGAATAAATCCCAGAAGGTTAACCACTCAACAGTACCTATTTTTGCTGCTAAGTATTTATGCCTTATGAATTAATCTTACTGATCTAAGATCACTAAACTCAAACTTTAAAAATCCATAAATATTGTTAAGTGAACTACCCATCCCTGGAATCTTACCCGGGTTCACTTTCTTTATTGGTTCACTTTCTTTATTGGTTCATTTTCTTTATTAATACACCCTCAAAACAAAAAAGAGAAATTAGCTCCATAGAAATACGAAAAGAAAAAAGCTAAAAAACAGAAAGTGAAATCAATAGATGAAGACAATAAAAAACCAGCAAAAGACTTTGAAGAAACTAACAATTAAAAATGACTGAAAAAGATGAAAAGACTCAAACGAAACAGAATTAAACACATAAAAAAAAACCATTTTACACATTTATTTTATGTTTTTGCTATGTTTTCAATCTTATTTCTTTCTTTCTTTCTTTTTTTCTTTTTTTCTTTCTTTCTTTCTTTCTTCTCCTCCTATTTTATCTCTGCATTTCTGCTTTTTTAACTTTTCTATTTTTTGAAGGGCCGCCAGACAAGCTGGCGAAGACGTTTATATTTACCTTTAAATATTTACCTTTAAATCGAAAATCGGTTGCCAGGATTAAGGAACATATCCTCTTGAACCGGGGGACATTTCTTAAATATATTTTGTGTATCTCAATTGCGGTGTCGCTTTACAGATTATATTTAATCTGGCTGGCTGCTTGCCTTGGTCCCGTGCGGCGCAGGGAAAGAAAACTGAGGTATTCCTTTTCTGGATTCCGGATAGATAAACCAGTTAATCAGAGACTGGCGAAAAAGTAGAAAAATTGAAAAAGTGTAGGGACAAAAAGTAGAAAATAGAAAAAGAGTAAAACTGTAAGACGTAAAAAAGAAAATAGTGAAGAAAACAGTGAAGAAAATAGTGAAGAAAATAGTGAACAGGTCTCAGAACATCCGGACCTGTCTGCCAAGTCCCTCCCGGACAGCTCTTTCATAAACCATGTGCGCAGTTGCGACGTCCTGAATCGCAAGCCCTGTGGAGTCGAAGATTGTAATTTCTTCTTCACTTGTCCTGCCGGGTTTGAGGCCCGCGATAACTTCTCCAAGCTGGGCGTGAATATCATTTTCCGAGATGTAATGCTTTGAAAGGGGTACGTTTACTTCCCCTGAATGGAGCGCCTGTACCATATCATCGACAATGATCTTGGAGCGGATGAGAAGCTCAGGATCGAGTTCTTCTTTTCCTACTGCATCTGCCCCTATTGCGTTTATATGGGTCCCTTCTTTAACCCAGCTGGCTTTTACAATTGGTTTTCTGGTAGGAGTTGTGGTAACAAGTATATCGCAGTCGCAGACCTTTTCAATACTGTCTTCATAACGGATTTCACAGGGTACAAAGTCTGCCATTTCCCTTATAAATTGTTCACAGCTTTCTTTTGTCCTGGAATTAATTTTCACAGTTTCTGGCTCAAAAACTTCACAGAGGGCTTCAAGCTGCGTCCTTGCCTGGTTTCCCGCACCTACAAGGCCAATAATTTTAGAGTCCTTTCTTGCAAGGTATTTTGCAGCAATCCCACCGGCTGCTCCTGTCCGGATGTCGGTCAGGTAAGTCCCGTCCATAATTGCCACAGGAGCTCCGGTTTCAGGGGAAATGAGTATAATTAACGCCATTACCGTAGGAAGATTTCGCATTGGGTTTCCGGGATGGACGTTTACGATTTTTACGCCTGTAATGTCCTCTTCTTCAAGATATGCAGGCATTGTCCTCAGGTCGCCGTTGTAAGCTGTATAGTAAAGATAGGATTTGGGAGGCATCTGCACCTTGCCAAGCCCATGCTGTCTGAAAGCTCTTTCCACTACCTGCATATCAGAATGCATATCTACAACGCTTTTTACCTCTTCCTGAGCCAGCCACAAAACTTCCATAACAGAACCCTCCACCGGAGCCATAGACATTCCTCACATCCTAACCACAAGCTGGCTTCCGGCTGAAAACCAGGCTTAAATCGAATAAATCCGGAATAATAACCGGCAAGCAAACAGGCATATTGACTGCCGGGCAGCACAAATTGCCATTTATTCGCGGAAATATGTTTATATAACATATATCTTCACTCATTTAAAGAACTTCCTTCCTGAATGGAGAAATTATGCAAAAAAGTTATGCTGCTTTTTCCGGTCCAGACTTGAAAGAAAAATTGCTGAAGCCCGCCCGAGACATTAGAAGCATTTTGCGCTGGGGCTACCCTAAATTAGCAACCATCCGCTTTGTGGCTGACCACTCTCAGCTCAGTGTCGAGGAACGGAATATTCTCACAAGAGTGATTATGCCCCCGGATAAAGTCGTATCCAGAGTCAGGAAAAAAATAGCCTGCGACAGCATAAAAGATAGGGACCTCCTCCTTGACGGGTACAATGTCCTCCTCAGCGTGGACAGCCTGCTGAAAAACGAACCCATGTGGTTCTGCGACGACGGATATATCAGGGACACCCGCTACTACTTCAGCAAGGCGCGTCAGGCTGAAGATATCGAGGAAGCTCTTGATTCTGTTCTTGAATTTTTATATGAAGCTCACCCGAAGTCAGTAACCTTCCTGCTTGATGCCCAGATCAGCCGGAGCGGAGAACTTGCCGGCTTAATCCGACGAAAACTTAAAGAAAACGGGATTTCTGGTGAGTCCCGGACCTCAAAAACTACGGATTTTGACCTGAAAACCGAAGGCGGAAATCCAAAAAATAAACTCGTTGTCGCAACCTCCGACGGAATCGTAATCGACTCGGTCCTTCAGGTACTTGATATCCCTGTCTGCCTCATGGAAAAAATGGGAATTGAGCCGGTTAGGCTCTACTAACCTTAGGCTTTACTAACCTTAGGCTTTACTAACCTTAGGCTTTACTAACCTTAGGCTTTACTAACCTTAGGCTTTACTAACCTGAGACTGCACTTGACCAGGCAGGTAAGGCTCATTAATTTATTACCAGGCACACCGTCTGGAATATTCTGCCTGCCTGTAAATTTCTTCGGCTTCTGCGTACTGCCCTTTTTCTTTTAGCAGATCTCCGTATCCGCAAAGGCTTCCAAAATGCCCGGGGTCTAGTTCAAGAGCTTTTTTGTACTGGACTTCGGCTTCATGCCTGTGCCCGAACCTGGCAAGCAGCCCTGCATATTCGCAGTGTGCTTCCACGTCATCAGGGTCAATTTTGAGGGCATACCTGAAGTGCACCCTTGCCCCATGAACAATTCCATGTTCTGCAAGCAGGCGGGCATAGAACAGGTGGAGCTTCGGGCTTTCCGGGTCTGCTTTGAGGGCTTTTATGTAGTGGGTTTCAGCTTCCAGGGCCTCCCCTTTTTCTTCAAGGAGGCGGGCGTAGCGGAAATTGGACTCCACATGTCCGGGGTCAAGTTCAAGCGCCCGGATATAATGGTAGCTAGCTTCGATTTTTTGCCCGGTTTTGTAAAGCAAAATTCCATACCCGCAGTGAGCTCCCACATGCCTCGGATCAAGGAGAAGGGCTTTTTTGTACGCTTCTTCAGCGCCGTCCAGGTCATTGAGCCGGTAAAGCAGGCAGCCGTAATTGCAAAACGTATCAATATGGAAAGGATGGATTTCAAGGGCTCTTTCATACTGGACTCTTGCAGCATCAAGTTTTCCAAGTTCAGCAAGCATGGCTCCATATCCGCAGAGAGCTTCTATATTTCCCGGATTTTCCTCAAGCACCTCTTCAAATTCCCTGGCAGCAACATCCCCAAGCCCCAGCAAAGAAGCTGTTTTCCCCGCCTCCATGTGGGCTTCTTCCCGCATTTCCCCTGAATAAATTAAGGCGCATGCCCTGGAAAATGCGTACTTTTCCCTGTACATCTCATCGTTGCCGAAAATAAAGGAGAGTTTCAGCAGGGTCTCTGGCAAAAGAGAGTGCTCACGTGAAAAAGAAAGGACAAACTCAACGACCTCATCGAGATCACATTCATCTTCTGCAACCTTTTCGATTACATGAAAAACCAGCTTGTCTACGGCATCTATATCCATGCCCAAAAACCTCCTAAATTTTATCCTTACAATCAATTTATTTGGCTGGCTATAAATAATTAGCTATATTAAATTGTCCAAATAAATTCATAAAGAGGAGCTTAAAAAAATAGGAACCAGAAGAATCTATAAATAAAAATAGATGAATCGAATATCCGGGTAACTCCATTAAACTCTGTTGACACGCAAACTGTACCTTGTCTCCACATCATACATGCCCTTGAGTTCTTCTTCAGTCAGGAACCCTTTCTTAATCAGATTACTGAGGTTCTTCCTGTCAACTGATTCGACCATATCCCAGAGTTCACGTTCCATAAGATAAGGCTTTAGTCTGTTAATGTGCCAGAGTTTCCAATCCGCCCTGTGCCGCCTGAGCTCCACATCCCCTACTCTCAGGACATCAATTTCTTTTTCCGCAAAGGTATCCATAATTCGGGCTCTAAGTTCTTCCCTCCTCTTTTCCAGAATAGATATTGCAGAGACAAGCTCTTCATACTCAAGCGCAACATCGGCAAGGTCCATCTCTTCAGGGTCCTGCTCACTGATTTCAAGTTCCATTTTCCTTTACTCCCGTTCAGATCCTTAAACTTCACAAATATATTTATTATTCATTCTTTATTATTTAACCGCTTTTTCCTGCTTTCGGTCTTTCCTGCTTTCGGTCTTTCCTGCTTTCGGTCTTTCCTGCTTGAACTGGTTTTTCCTGCTTGAACTGGTTTTTCCTGTTTTAGTATATGCAGGTAATAAGGTTTAATAGCTGCACATTCTTGCAGGAATTTATTATTGAATATGAGCTGTATACTGACCTTTTGTATCTGGCTCAGAAATGCTTATCGAGTAAAACTCCCTCTAATCTCATTAGAAAAATTTCCGACAGGCGGTCTTTACAATCTTTAAAACCTCTTCAGACATTGTTTAATTGGATTTATCGGGGTGGTTCCATAACATCAGTAAATAATCTTGAGAAAGCAAAAACAAAAGAAGAACTTAGCCTTCTCCTCCCGAAGATAAATAACGTACTTGAGTTCGAACCTGCAGTGCTCCGGATTGACCCGGTATTTACGGAGTCTATTATGCTTATCGGAGATATCCACGGGGACCTTGATGCCCTTAACTTTGTAATGGAAATGAGAGAAGAACTTGGCTGTAAATACATGCTTTTTCTGGGTGACTATGTGGACCGCGGGATGCAGGGCACAGAAGTCCTTATAAGGCTTTTCCGGCTGAAACTTGAGGATCCTCAAAACATTTTCCTGCTCAGAGGGAACCATGAAACCGTGGATATGAACCTCTATTACGGCTTTTTTGAAGAAATTGGTTTTGACAGGGGTTTTCTCCTGAATGTCAGCAGGACATATGACAGGCTGCCGGTAGCAGCAGTAATTTCGAGGCAAACCTTCTGCGTGCATGGAGGAATCAATGGAACCGAAAGTGTTGATGCCATCACAAAAAAAGGTGCTTTTCCCTATCTGTGGAATGACCCTTCTAAACGTCCGGGGCTGAGCACTTCATCAAGGGGTTCTACTGTTAAGGAATTCGGGCCTGATATTGTTGACGGCTTTTTAGAAACAAATGGTTTGAAAAGGATTGTGAGAGGGCACACAGCTCTCAGAAGCGGGTATGAATGGTGGTTTGACGGTAAACTGCTTTCCCTTTTTTCTTGCCCGGATTATGTGGGGCTTGGAAATGATGCTGCTTTTGCCTTAATCGAGAAAGGAGAACTGAAAATTATTGCCTTTGGAAATCGGTCTCAGTAAAACCGAAAATTTGGCCTGAACAGGAAAGAAAAAGCCGGATTAA
>JBFHIK010000167.1:0-6064 GCA_041596555.1 Methanosarcina sp. | reverse complement strand
GTCCTGAGGTCAAGAACAAAGGGAGAAAAGCCTTTTTCCTTTGCTGCATTGAGGAGTGCCCGGGCTGTCCAGTCTTCCGGGTCGGTAATTGCAATTCCTATTTTTTTCATAGGGTATGATCTGGTATCCTTATTATCAAGTTTACGATAAAGATCTTCAGGAGGCTTTACATGAAGGATGTCAGGAGACTTTACATGAGTTTCTGCTGTCTCTCAGGCCTGCTCTGCAAGAGGTTCAAGCCCCTGCTTTTTACGATATTCATTGATTGCCCTGTGGATGGCTTCCCTGGACACTACTGAACACTCCAGTTTTCCAGGGGGCAGCCCCTCAAGCGCTTCAGCCACGGCTTCGTTTGTAAGCCCCCAGGCTTCTTCAAGGGTCTTGCCTTTTATCAGCTCTGTTGCCATACTGCTTGATGCGATTGCTGCTGCACACCCAAATGTCTTGAATTTTACATCCTCAATCCTGTTATCCCGGATTTTCAGGAAAATTTTCATCTGGTCCCCATGGGGGTTTCCGGCTTCTCCAACGCCGTCAGCATTTTCTATTTCCCCCACGTTTCTCGGATTCATAAAATGGTCCATCACTTTTTTATTATACACAAAATCCCCTCGCTTTTCTTTTGTTTCTTAGATTGCAATCTGTTTATCAGGCTTATCAGCTTTCATTGGTATTGATAAACCTTCAGCAGGAAACCCCTGAGTCTTTAGCTCAGGGGCAATTGACAGGCTCTTATTCCCTCTTATTCCCCCTTATCCGCGGGTTTGTAGAATGGAGATATAGCTCTCAATTTTCCAATGACCTCAGGCAGTACCTCCAGTACATAATCAATATCTTCTTCTGAGTTTGCATCCCCGAGGGTCAGGCGCAGCGAACCCTGGGCGGTTTTGGGGGGCACTCCTATTGCCCTGAGCACATGGGATGGGTCAGAAGAACCCGAAGAGCAGGCGCTGCCTGTTGAACAGCAGATTCCCATCTGGTCAAGCATGAGCAGCAGGGACTCCCCTTCTATATACTCAAAACTGAAGTTCAGGTTCCCGGGAAGGCGTTTTTCCGGATGCCCGTTGAGCCTGCAGTGGGGAATTTCAAGGACTCCGGCCATGAGGCGGTCTCTCATTTTCCTGACCTTTTCATTATGTTCCTCGATGTTTGCGGTTACAAGTTCTATTGCCTTTCCCATGCCCATGATCCCGGCAACATTCTCTGTCCCTGCGCGTTTTCCTTTCTCCTGCGCGCCCCCGTGCATGTAATTGTCAATTCCGGTCCCTTCTCGTATGTAAAGGGCTCCGACCCCTTTTGGCCCATAGAATTTATGCGAGGAAAGGGAGAGCATGTCCACGTCCTTATGCTCCCTCTGCAGGTCAAGGGGGACCTTTCCTATTACCTGTACGGCATCGGTGTGAAATGGAATCCCGTGTCCTCTGGCAACCTTTCCTATCTCTAAAATGGGCTCGATTGTCCCTATTTCGTTATTTGCATACATTACCGAAATCAGGACTGTATCCTTTCTTATTGCGGCTTCCACCTCGGCAGGGTCTACAAGCCCGTACCTGTCTACAGGCAGATAGGTTACATCAAAACCCTGTGTTTCCAGATATTCGCAGGGGTAAAGTACTGCATGGTGTTCGATTGGCGTGGTAATTATGTGCTTTCCTTTCTTTTGCCTGGCAAAAGCCGTGCCTTTGACAGCCCAGTTGTCAGACTCGGTCCCCCCTGAAGTAAAGTAAATTTCTTCGGGCTTAGCCCCAAGAGCCTTTGCAAGCGTTTCCCTTGCGGTTTCCACAGCTTCCCTGCCTTCTCTGCCTATTGAGTACAGGGAAGAAGGATTCCCAAAATGTTCTTTCAAAAAAGGCAGCATAGTTTCAACCACTTCCGGATTTGTAAAAGTGGTAGCTGCATGGTCCATGTATACTAAGTGCGTATCTCCCATCAGAACACCCAATGAAAATAGGAGTTTGCCCGATATGAATTTATTGTGAGCCCTAAATACTTTCAGTTTGTATCCGGAGATGTGAAAGTATCCGGAAAAACGAAATCATCAGGCTTTGCTAACGGTTTTATCCGGGTTGTGCTAACGGTTTGAATTACACTGTAAATAATTTCCCCGCATCAAAAAAGTATTTATAACCCGATTTGTTTAGTCCAGTTCTATTTAACAGGAGGCAAAAGAAGTTTTGATAAAACAATTTTCGATTATTCTTAGCATATATTTTCTGGGGGAATTACTCCAAAAGGCATTCGAGTTACCTGTTCCAGGCAATATCCTGGGTATGCTAATCCTTTTTTTCGGCCTGTATACCGGTGTAATTAAGCTCGAAATGATAGACCGGATAAGCGATTTCCTGCTCGATAACCTGGCTTTTTTCTTTCTTCCTGCAGGTGTCAGCCTTATAACCTGCTTTGCTGTGCTCGAAGGAAAATTGACTGCAGTCATCGGGGTTTCCATTATCTCAACAGTGATAATTCTGGGTGTAACCGGGCTGACAGTAGAGTTTGTTAAAAAGTTCCTCCAAAAAAGGTCTGAGAATGTATCTTTTTCCGGAAAAGGAGATAATAAGGTAGAAAAAGTTCCTGAAAATTCACAGGCACGCAAGATAAAGACGAAAGAGGTGAGCTGAAATGCAGACTGGTATCCTGGATGAATTTATCAGTACGCCCCTTTTTGGAATTCTTCTTTCTCTGGTTGCTTTTCAGATAGGGACCCTGCTCTATAAGAAGGTCCGTTCTTCGGTCTTCAATCCCCTTCTTGTAAGCTTTATTCTCGTGATTCTTTTCCTCCTTTATTTCAGGATAGATTTTGAGACTTATAACGTGGGTGGAGACTACATTTCCTTCTTCCTCGGACCCGCAACCGTTGTCCTTGCCGTGCCCCTCTACAAAAAAATCCAGCTCCTGAAAAGCGATGCCCTCCCTATAATTACAGGAATAAGTGCAGGCTGCATTGCGGGTATATCAAGCATCGTTATCTTCTCAAGCCTTTTCGGGCTTGACGAAGTGATCACCAATTCTCTTGTCCCTAAATCCGTGACCACCCCCATAGGAATAGAGATTTCAAAACAAATAGGCGGCCTGCCTGCAATAACAGTGGCTGCAATTATAGTAACGGGGATCATAGGGGCTGTGCTTGGCCCATTCATCTGCCGTTGTTTCCGCATAAAAGACAGGGTTGCAGTCGGCATTGCAATCGGCACAGCTGCCCACGCTCTCGGGACAACGAGGGCAATAGAAATAGGGGAAACTGAAGGTGCAATGAGTGGGCTTGCAATCGGAATTGCCGGTCTGATTACGGTTTTTCTGGCACCAGTGCTGATTTACGTGTTCGGGCTTCTATTCTAAGAATCTTAACTCCTAAAAAAGAATGAAAATTAAATAGATGTGAAACAGAATATACATGAAAATGAGTGTTTTTCAGAATCGTATTTCAGATAATATTTCAGATTACACTTAATTCTGTTTTGTCTACATCCGTGAGGATTTATTCTATTGCTTCTGCGCTTGCGGATTACCTGAAATCCGTATACATCCGCATCTGGAAGTTGCCCTGTTCTATCTTTTTCTTTATGATGCCTTTTGCTAGCCCCACATAGATTTCTCGAACCTGGGGAATTAGCATGGAAAATCCTATAGCATCAGTCAGAAAGCCGGGAGTCAGGAGGGCAAAACCTCCGATCAACACAAAGAGCCCGTGCAGGAGTTCATTTCCCGGCACATACCCCTGTGCTGTTGCCTCCTGGATCTGGCGGAGCACCCGAAAGCCCTGGCTTTTTGTCAGGTAAGCCCCAAGGCTTGCAGTAATCAAAATAATAAGTATGGTGTTAGTAGCTCCGATTATACCCCCTATCGTGATCAGGAGATAAATCTCAACAATAGGGATTATTAGAAAAAGGGAAAAGAGTTTCAGAAACATGGTGGTCAATTTTATAGCTTATTGGTTATTTATTATGTGTTTATTATTTTTTTTCAGTATTGAACAATTCTTCTTAAATCTTTAAACAATATGGAGAGTATAGTTCTCATATATTGTTTTTTTGGAGCTTCATCCATTAGAGTTTCTCTGAACAAGGTTTACAATGAAAAATCTGTTGCAGGAAGCAGTTTGAAGACAAATTCGGGTTCTATGGGCTCTTCGCTGTTTTGTGTGGATTGAAAATAATTCCTTTATTATAATGTATCCCGGCCAAAAAGAAAAACACCAGGCCTGAATATGATTTTTAACAGCAAATATTTCCAAATCTTATATGCGTTACTTCGAGATTTAGAAAATGAATGTAAGTTACCAGCTTGATACAGTGAATAAACAAATTTGGGCAACAATTGGTTGTCTCCTGCTACATAGTTGATATTCTTGTATGAGATTCCACAGCGTAGCTATCGCTTTCTTTTTGATCTACTTACGCAGGTGGGTTCAAGAGGAGTCCGGCGCGTGAAAAGAAAGAACGAGAGATGCCAACAAAGGGTATTTTGGAATAATACCAACCAATTAATCAGGGAGAAGCCAACAATTCAAAGCATTTTAATATAAATCCATGAAATATATTACTAATTACATAAGTGAGTGTGTAACAAAAATAGCTAATTTCCTACTTTAAGGGTATAATATGTAATCTCTATAAAAGGATACTCTATAATGGTTTCCGTCTTATTAAAAAGGTAGAAACCGTATTAGTACCAGGATATTATTTAATTCAAGATGTGGTCTAATTTAAGATTAGTGAGTCTAAAATTGAAATAAACATGTTTTAATCTTAGTTATTTTTTGATAAACGTATATAATATCCATAGTATCCATAGCTACATCCTGAGTTTCATAAGATTATATATACTCCGGTCAAAGGTGCTGAAGGTTTATCCTTGGCTGAACTGAGACCTCTTTGCTGGTCTGGCAGAAAGAATCGGAAGTGACCAAAAAATGGAACATGAAGAAAGGTTTGAGAAAGCTGTCCGGGTTACAGGCGTCGGGCTCTTCGTGAACCTTGGGCTGACTGTCTTTAAGCTAGTTGCAGGCATTCTGGGGAACAGTGCGGCAATGGTCGCAGACGCTGTCCATTCCCTTTCGGATTTTCTGACTGACATTGTGGTGATCTTTGGCTTTAAGATTGCAAAAAAGCCGATGGATGAAAGCCACAACTATGGGCACGGGAAAATTGAAACTCTCAGCGCAAGCCTTGTCGGGCTCATGCTTTTTGTGGTCGCCGGGCAGATTTTGCTTTACGGGCTCCAGAAGACTCTGCTGTTCGTAGAAGGAGGAACCCTTGAACAGCCTTCTCTTATCGCTCTTTATGCAGCCCTGCTTTCCGTAATCTCAAAAGAGCTCATGTACCACTATACAATCCTGCAAGCCCGAAAAATCAACAGTATGGCTCTAACTGCGAATGCCTGGCACCACCGTTCTGATGCGTTTTCCTCACTCGGTACAATGACCGGGCTCGGAGCTGCAATCTTCCTGGGAGGAAAATGGGTTGTGCTCGACCCTCTGATGGCGGTTTTTCTGAGTATTATCATCTTTAAAGTTTCCCTGAAGATATTCCGCAGCAGCATAAGCGAACTCATAGAAGCCTCTCTAGATGATGAAACCGAAGGTCAGATCAGGGAGATTATCAAGAAAACTGAAGGAGTAAAAACCCTCACAACCCTCAAGACCCGGAAAATAGGAAATAATATTGCTGTGGATGTCCGCATTAAAGTTGACAATGCTCTGGACATCGGAGAGGCAAACCGGATTTCCATTCACGTGGAACATAACCTGAAAAAAGCCTTCGGACCCTATACCTATGTCCTTGTGAAAGCCGAGCCCTATGTCCGCGAACCCGAAGGAAACCCCGAGGACGGGGAAATCCTGGAACATCCCGTAAATTCAGAAAAACATGATATGTGCCTTAGAAAGCACTCTGATTGAACGGGGACAAAAATATCTGATTAAACAGGGCAAAAATAACAGGTTATAAAGCTTCAAAAAAGATCGGTAAATTCAAAAAAGATCGGTAAATTCAAAAAAGATCGGTAAATTCAAAAAAGATCGGTAAATTCAAAAAAGATCGGTAAATTCAAAAAAGATCGGTAAATT
>JBFHIK010000166.1:0-6080 GCA_041596555.1 Methanosarcina sp. | reverse complement strand
CGCAATTCGGGCAGCGAAAAGGACCGCGTACTGTTGCGATTACATCGCAACTCCCAGAAAATCTTCGATTTTCTGAGATCCCAAAGCGCAATTCGGGCGAAGCGCAATTCAGGAAGCGCAATTCGGGAAGCGCAACTCGGGTGGTGCAACAAATACATTAATAATGAGTTATGACTATTCACCTACGTTTCAGCTTCATTCTTATATTTACGTTTAATTTATCCCCTAATTAAGGTGAATTTATGTCTTTAGCAAATCTCAGAACACATTATACAACCGATGTCAAGCCTGAAAAAGTTGATAACGGTCAGAAAATAACCCTCGCAGGCTGGGTCCATGAGGTCAGAGACCTTGGAGGGATCTGTTTCGTTGTTCTCAGGGACAGGGAAGGAAAGGCTCAGGTCACACTTGTAAAGAAAAAAATTGACAAAGAACTCTTCGATGCAGCAAGAAGGCTTGTTCGCGAGTCCGTAGTTTCCGTAACAGGCTCTGTCAAGTTTGAAGAAAAAGCTCCGAATGGTTATGAACTGCTCCCTGAAGAGATCACTGTCCTGAACATGGCAGCTTCCCCTCTTCCGATGGACACAACCGGAAAGGTAGAAGCCGAACTGGACACAAGACTTGACTCCCGCTTTATTGACCTGAGAAGAGCCGAGACAACTGCGGTTTTTAAAATCAGGCATGAGTCTCTCCAGGCCATCAGGGAATATTTTGTAAAGCATAAATTTATTGAAACAGCAACCCCAAAGGTCGTTGCTACCGCTACAGAAGGTGGAACTTCCCTTTTCCCGATCACCTATTTTGATAGAGAAGCCTTCCTTAACCAGAGCCCCCAGCTCTTCAAGCAGATCCTTATGAGCGGCGGGTTTGACAGGGTCTTTGAAATTGGCCCCATCTTCAGGGCAGAAGAGCATGATACTCGCAGGCATTTAAACGAAGCTACTTCCATTGACGTCGAAGTCAGCTTTGCCGACCATTTCGATGTAATGGAAATTCTGGAAAACCTGGTTGTTTACGTCTATACCCGGGTAATTGAGAACTGCAAAGCCTCTCTTGAAGTACTTGGAGTTGAACTGAAAGTCCCAAAGACTCCTTTCCTGAAGCTTACCTATGACGAGGTAATCGAGATCATAAACAGCCGCGCTGAAGAGAAAATGCACTGGGGAGACGACCTCGGAACTCTCGGAGAACACACAGTCGGAGATTATGTCTACGAAACCACAGGGGAGTCCCACTACTTCATTATCGATTGGCCCACGGAGATCAAACCTTTCTATGCCATGCCTTATGAAGACAGGCCTGAGTTCAGCAAGTCCTTTGACATGATGCACCGCACAATGGAGCTTTCCTCAGGAGCCCAGCGGATTCACATTCATGACCTTCTCAAGAGCCGGATAGAGTCACAGGGCTTAAACCCCGACGGCTTTGAGTTCTACCTTAAAGCTTTCGAATACGGAATGCCCCCGCATGCAGGGTGGGGACTGGGTTGTGAGCGTTTTGTCATGACCATGCTCAATACTGACAACATAAGGGATACGGTGCTCTTCCCGAGGGACAGGAGAAGACTTTCTCCCTGATCCCCTCCAATTTTTTCTTTTAAACTGAAAGGACATCCTGTTTTTGAAAAATATTTGTTCGGTTTGAACGTTTTTAGAGCTGAAAGGCGGAATATAAAATGACAGAAAGAAATACTTCTACTGATTCTCCCGAAAAACGGGCAGCTGGAATTGCTGCAGCCAGGCTTGTTAGCCCTGGAATGGTTGTTGGACTGGGCACAGGCTCAACCGTTACATACACCATAAAAGAACTTGGACGCCTTGTGAGGGAGGAAGGGCTCGATATCCTGGGGGTCGTTACCTCTTACCAATCCGAGATGCTCGCAATAGAGGCAGGAATCAGGCTGACCACCCTTGCCCAAAACCCTGAACTGGACCTTGCCATTGACGGAGCTGACCAGATCGACTCCGAACTCCGTGCCATTAAAGGAGGAGGGGCGGCTCACACAAGGGAAAAAATCGTATCTGTTTCTGCAAAACGGTTTGTGGTTGTAGCCGACGAGTCGAAAACTAACACGCAGCTTGATAAAACCGTGCCTGTGGAGGTCCTGCCCTTTGCAAAAGAACTTGCAGTAAAGAAAATCCGGGAAATGGGAGGAAAACCACAACTCAGGTCTGCTGTAAAAAAAGACGGGCCCGTAATAACAGATAACGGAAACTTTGTCCTTGATGCAGAGTTTGGTGTTATAAAAGACCCGGAAGCTCTTGCCCTTCAACTGTCTGCGATTCCAGGTGTGGTTGAGCACGGGATTTTTTGTAATGTGGATGAACTTTACATCGGAAATAAAGACGGGTCTGTGAAGATTGTAACCCGACAGAAATAAGCCGGATAGCCAGGCAGAAGTAGAAGTTAAAGGCAGAAGTGCTTCCTGCAAACATTTTCCTTCAGGTCCCTGTGGCAAGCAGGACAGGATACTGCCTTTTTCGTCTATACAGCATAACAGGAAGCGGAAACAGCGTTCTTATTGTAAAATTACAGGTCTTACCGGAATATTTTTATAGAAGTATTATCAGTAATTTCCTGATCAATTACTATTTGCAAGTCAAATAAATTGCGTAAAACAGGGTTCTCGGGTTCGATGCCTGAAATAAAGCGCCCGCAAGTCAGAAAACAACTTCAAATTATCAATTATTTATCCTTCAATTTATACTATGTATTTTCAGGAGGTTTTGTTCAGATGGATAAAGGTGGCCAGCCAATCTACATAATAGATCCGAGTAAGGAACAAACAAAGGGAAGAGATGTGCTCAGCATGAATATTGCAGCTGCAAAAGCAGTGGCAAACATAGTTAAGAGTACGCTTGGACCCCGGGGTATGGACAAGATGCTTGTGAACCCTCTGGGGGACGTTACCATCACAAACGACGGTGCTACGATCTTACACGACATGTCCATTGAGCATCCGACAGCCAAGATGCTTGTGGAGGTTGCCCAGTCCCTGGAAAGTTCTGCAGGGGATGGGACCACAAGCGCTGTTGTGTTCACAGGGGCTCTGCTGGAAAAAGCAGAAGGTCTTATTGAAAATGGAGTACACCCGTCAGTTGTAGTTAAAGGATACAGGTTTGCAGCAGAGAAAGCTGTTGAGATTTTAGAGGACCTGGCAGTTACTGCAGGTGAGGGAGACAGAGAGTTGCTTGTCAAAACTGCCAGAACCTCCATCACTGGAAAGGCTTCCGAAAAATACAGCCGTTTGATTGCAGAACTCTGCGTGGATGCAGTTCTTGCCATTCACGAGGAAGGAAAAGCCGACCTGAAAAATATTATCCTTACAAAAGATATTGGTAGGCGTGTTGAGGACACGGAATTTGTAGAAGGAGTTGTAATCGACAAGGTTGCACTCGATAAAAACTTCTCGCACAGGATCGTAAATCCCAATATCGCACTTATTGATGCTCCTATGGAGACTGAAAAGACCGCAAACAAGGCAAAGCTTCAGATCAGCAACGTAAGTGATATCGAAAATTTCGTAAAGCAAGAGGATGCAGCCCTCTTTGAGATGGCGGATTACATAATCAGGGCAGGCGCAAATGCTGTCTTCTGCTCCAAGGGCATGGATGACAAGATCGCAGCCTACCTCCAGAGCAGGGGGATCTACGCAACCCGCAGGGTAAAGAACGACGATATGCAGCACCTTGCTGACGCTACAGGAGGCAGGCCTGTAAGGAACATCAAGGAACTTACAGAAAAAGAACTCGGACACGCAGGGCTCCTTGAGCAGGACAGGGACGAAGACCAGGGTAAAACCTACCTCAGGGACTGCAAGGGTGCGAAATCCGTATCAATCGTTCTTCGCGGCGGGACCGAGCATGTGGTTGACAATCTGGAACGTGCAATTGACGATGCCCTTAAAGTTGTGAAATGTGTGGTTGAAGACGGAAAGGTCGTTGCCGGAGGCGGGGCTTCTGAAATGGCAGTTGCACTCTCCCTCCGTTCGTACGCTTCCAGCATAGGCGGGCGTGAACAGATGGCAATCACAGCTTTTGCTGAAGCTCTTGAAGAGATTCCAAGGACAATTGCAAGAAACGCAGGCCTGGATGCCATCAACACCATCCTGAACCTCCGCGCAAAGCATGCCGAAAACAAAAACGCAGGTTTAAACATCC
The DNA here is from genome assembly GCA_041596555.1 of Methanosarcina sp. GTDB lineage: Archaea > Halobacteriota > Methanosarcinia > Methanosarcinales > Methanosarcinaceae > Methanosarcina. The sequence goes on along the minus strand of JBFHIK010000166.1, from coordinate 1,920 downwards.
TGACAGGTGATGCTGAGGATATGCTTGAAAAAGGTGTTGTTGACCCTCTCAGAGTAAAGGTCAACTCCATCAAAGCAGGTTCCGAAACTGCGGCAATGGTGCTTCGTGTGGACAGTATGCTCCGCGCCCAGAGTTCCTCAATGCAGGAAGTCAGACCCGAGCATATGGCAAGTACCTACGAAGGCATGTCAGCACCTGCACTTAATATGCGCAGGTAAAACCTGACCCCTCTTTAACAATTGAAAAGTAAATAACTTAGTTTATTACAGGAAAAGCTGCAGATTCTGTTCTGCAGCTCCCTTTTTTGGAAGAAGTGTCACCAATTAAGGTTTATTTCCCTTTTTTTAGATTTTTAGATCATCTGTTTATTTCCCTTTTTTTAGATCATCTGTTTATTTTCCTCTTTTTTAGATCATCTGTTTTGATCTTCGATCTTATGATTGATTTATTCTGTTATACCATTAAACTATTATTAAACTACATCAATTATATATATAAGTGAATTTTATATTCAAATCGAAAATAATGAGAGGATTTAAAGTCCAGCTTTTGGATACCCAGAAACCCAATTTACAGGATACTTTTCAAGCTGCAAGTGTCTGGTCTCCGAGAAATGGCGGACAAATCACTGAACTCTCAAACTGCACCTCAGTCAACTGAACATTAGTCAACTGAACATCAGTCAACTGAACATCAGTCAACTGAACATCAGTCAACTGAACCCTGGTCAACTGAGTCCTAATAAATTGGCTCCAGAACAGACTCAATGGAAAAAGAGTTTGAACTGGCTGTTAAGCTTCATTTTTCACTTAACATGTTCGGAGACCTTGAGCTCCTTTAAAAGTCCAAGATAACCCCCTTAAGAGGTAGTGGAAGGTGTACTGCAATAACTGCGGATTGGAGGTAGATCCGGAAGACTTTTTTTGTTCAGGTTGCGGAAAGAGAATTAAAAACAGGCCTGATATAGAGAGTTCCGAGTGTGATATGAAAGATTCTGAATCCGAAACCTCTACTTCCCGAGAACTCAATTTTTCAAAAACAGTATTTTTCTCATTTAATAACCATAAAATACCCATTCACAGGGGTATTTTTAAAGGCATCCGGATTGTGGCTGTAATTTGTATTTTAGGAACCTTATTGACTGCTTACTCAACTTTTGCCTCTGGCTCCAATGACTCTCCTTATTCAAACAGTCCGATATCACAGGACCGGATACAAACTGATAAAAATATCCGGGTATGCGAGCAAATAGCAACTGAGTATTCCAGTAGCCATACATATTCAACAGATGATGTTTATGACTGCGATAACATGGCCCAGGATGTCTGGAACATGTTAAAGGCAAAAGGCATTAACGCAAGAATAGCAGCAGGAAATTTTGAATCCGCAGGCGATAGTAGAATCGCAAACGGGAACATTGTCCATGAAAGCCCCGATTCCGGAAACCTGGGTGAGATTGAAGTTCCCAGCCGTACGTATAACAGTATAAATGTGTCGAACTCGAACATCATTGACGGCTTCAATCATGCATGGGTCCTGGCTGAAGTTTCTCCGGGTTTCTGGTTAGCCATAGAATGTACTGGTGGGTATATTGTTTATAGTGATGAAAACGAAAAGTACTATCAGGGATTAACCTTCAGTAACCCTGGAAACTATAGAAGTTTCCTTTCCCTATACAGGGACTGGAAAATAAAGGCTCTTGACTATGAGGCAGAAAGGTCTTATTATAATGAACTTGTAAAGTCGTACAATAACGCAAGCCAGTCCGAAAAGATCACCATGAAAAGCGGAATTGACGTCGCTCAGCGTACACTTTCCGAAAAAGAGCAGGCGTTCCTTAAAACAGATTCGGAACTGAATGCTTTACTGAAGTACGGATAACTATTCATTTGGCATGAAAGTGCTCTCAAGTACTTTCAT
>JBFHIK010000165.1:0-6137 GCA_041596555.1 Methanosarcina sp. | reverse complement strand
TCTCATTAAGGATGCTCTCTCATTAAGGATACTCTCTCATTAAGGATACTCTCTCATTAAGGATACTCTCTCCTGCACATCGCCTCCTGATGCCCCGATAGTGTAAGCTCATTAAGGATACTCTCTCATTAAGGATACTCTCTCATTAAGGATACTCTCTCATTTTTTAAGAATAATTCACGTCTATCATCGTATGTATTTACATAAAGTTTAAGAACTTTAAGCACTAAATAATTTTATCCAGGGTCTTTAATTTTTTGATTTTTGGCGCTAAATTAGCCCAAAACAATTAGAGCTCCAACGGTCTATTGTCTCGTAGACAGTAACCTTTTTCTGGACTTAACTGCCTTAACTATATATCACACCAATTAATTTTTGATGAAGTGGGTGAAAAAGCAATAACACTATAAACTAGTTAAGACAATTCTGTTAGACTACGAATTATTATTACTTTAATTAATGAGAAACTATTCGCGTTTAATAGAAACCTATCGCGCTTAAATATGTGATCGTATGGAGAATATGTGATAGTATGGAGATTTTGTCTACTGGAGTAAAAGGGCTGGATTTGCTGATGGATGGAGGGTATCCTAAAGGAAAGAGTATTCTTGTCACCGGTCCTCCAGGTTCGGGAAAAACTGTCCTTGGAATTCATTTCCTGCACAGGAGTTGCCAGGAAGGCAAAAAATGCATATTTGTTCTTACCAGAGAGATTACTGAAGATATACTCACTCAGGCCCGAGGCCTCAATCTTAATCTGGAGCCTTTCCTTGAGAACGGCCAGCTCAGTATCAGGAATATATTCGAAGACAAGATTAACAAGCTCAAAAGCGTTTCAAAATTCGGAAAAGGGCTCTGTGCAGTGGATGTGGATATACTCGAATATCTGAGCTCCATGTCTTCGGAAGTCGATGTTGTGGTCATTGACAACATCGGAGTAATGGCTATAAATCACGATATAAGAGAGTTTACAGATGAGTTCAGTTCGATAAGCATAATCCTCCTGAAAAATGGATGTACAAGCCTCTTTATAATGGATGAGGATTCTTACGAGCTGACCCACAAGCTGACAGGTTACATGGTTTTCGGGTTGATTAGACTCATAACACAGGAAAATTTCAGTTCTGGAAAAACAAAGCAGTATCTCTACATTGAAAAAATGAGAAATACTCCAGTTCCGGTCAAATATTCCCTGTTTGACATTACTTCGCAGGGGATTAGAGTTATCTCAGGCATAGGCCAGAAACCACTCGACAAGTGATCCTATTAAATCTCCCGACGATCTCATTCCGGTGTCGCGTCAATACTCAAGGATTGAACTATTCTGAATAGTTGCAACCGATTTTAGACGACATTTTACTGTTAACGCGACACTGGAGACTGTGCCAGCGAAAACTGGAATCCGAAAGGAAGCTCAAATACATATTTTCACCGGGCACGGGGTAGAGCCTGCTTGACTTGTGGACAATAGTCTGAAGGATGACCCAGGAAGCCTCTGAGTCTTTAGCTAAGGGGTAGTTCACCCGGAAATAACAAAAAGACTCAGGGAAGAAAAAGAAATTATAATTAAAAAGAAATTATAATTAAAAAGAAATTATAATTAAAAAGAAATTATAATTAAAAAGAAATTATAATTAAAAAGAAATTCAGATAGATCTGAATTCAGAAACCGGGGGAAAAGGAACTGAGAGAAAATATTATGCTGCTTTTATAACAAATTCACAGCAGTCGTTCCTGTTTCCTATGGTTTTTAGAGCTTCAAGGCTGCAGCCTGAATCTACTTTCAAAGTTATGCTTGAAAAAATCTTCCTGGTCAGTGTGCAAAGGATGGGATTTTTGCGGGCTTCTTCTCCTTTCCAGGGACATTTCATTCCCCTGACTACCCAGATTTTTTCATTTTCACCCATGGTCGAGGAAAAGTCTCCACCCAGCTGGTTCATTATCTCGGCGCAGACATTCCCTGCGTAAGCCAGGTCCATTTCTCTGTTCTCAAAATGGTACATATCGAGAAGGGTCCTTTCTACCATGCCTGTCATCTGGTTTATTATAACCTTTTTTTCTTCATTGGAGATAGACTGGAGAAGAGTCGGAATTATGGATGTAAGGATACCCTGTACCCTGTTCTTTACTTCGAGATTGTCGCGGTCGGAAACCAATCTGTCGTGAAGGTATTTGACTCTGAGCAGAGATTTTACTCTGGTCTTGAGTTCAAGTCTATTTATGGGTTTTGTAAGAAAGTCATCAGCTCCGACATCAATCCCTTTGATCCGGTCTTCAAGTTCTGAAAGAGCAGTAAGCATCAGGACGGGAATGAACTGGGTTTCGGGATTTTCCTTGAGAATTTTACATACCTCGTAGCCGTTGAGCTCAGGCATCATAACATCCAGAAGGATGATATCCGGGTTTTCGTTCTTAACTTTCTGGAGTGCTTCTTTTCCACCATAGGCAGAGACAACTTCATAAGGTTCAACTGCAAGGTAGGCTTCCATAAGTTCTACATTTTCCTTCATGTCATCTACAATCAGGATTTTTGGTTTGATTTTCTCATTCAACAAGGCTTCCTCCCTTGGGTTCATGAATCTCGATTCCTTCAGGTGTTATTTCAAAGATCGACATATCGGGAGAAATGGGGGTACTGCGCATCTTGGGTATGCATAGGTAGCGCTCCATTTTTCCGAGATAGGCGTTCTCTTTCACCAGAAGGCGAATAGAACCGTAGACCGAGTACTCAGCAAGCTGGTGAGTTAAATTGTGTGCTGACTCATCCATGATTAAAAGAGTAGTGCAGCCTTTTTTTCTCACGAGATAGTTCAGTCCGTCAAACTGGTCTCTGAGCTTTATTTTGGAAACTCTCAGGGCAAAGGTGCCTAGATTATCTACAACAAGGCATTCTGTTCCTTCACGTATGAATTCTATAAGGTTCGGAAGTTCAATATCCAGGCCTTCAGGTTTAAAACCATACCTTGTCTGCCCTATGCTTTCGGAACGGCTTTCAAATATATTTTCTATGCTGAGCTGTCCGCTCTCATAATAAGAACTAAGATCATGCCCCAGCATTTTTGCCTGGTAGAGGATATCTTCAGGGGTTTCTTCAGTTGCGATCATCAGGCATTTTTTTCCTTCCTGACAACTCCTGTGAAGGAAATGAATTCCAAAGATAGTTTTTCCACTCCCAGCTACACCCGTTATCAGGGTTGCTTTGTTCACAGGATAGCCCCCGATCAATTTCCTGTCCAGTTCTTCTATGCCTGTTGAAACCCTCTCCATTTTTGTAAACCCTCATTCTCTTGTGTACTTTGCCCTTTTCATTTCTGCGCTCTCATGCGGCATTGAATTAATTGTACGATGCATTGTAAGTTATATCAATTGTTCAAATATTATTTAACCGTTTTCTAACTTAAAACATATATTCACTGTTCCTTTATAGCTCAAAACAAAATATCTTTCTATTTGATTTTATTTGTTCAGATGAGGCCCTATATGACTTCTGTATTTCAATATGATATTATAATATGATGCTGAAAATTGCTTCTATATATTAAAAGAACTTTTGTAATATAAAAGTTATGTTTGCGAGTTGTTTCTTTTTTTTCAGGGATGTTTCTATTAATCTTAATAGGACTTTGAGCCATAAATTTCCGATTTTTTCATTTTATCAATTATATTTTATTTTATCTGTGTGACTTGATAACCATTTTCATTTCAAGGGTATTTTTGAATTTGCTCTCTTTCTCTGTCCACTTTTCTCAATTCTGAGAGAAACCTTTAATATGGGTAGTTACTATCACTACTCCTGCACCATGGGCTCGTAGGGTAGCCAGGATATCCTAATGGGCATCGAAGTAAGATAATTACGAAGATACCCATTGACTCGTGTTCGAATCGCGGCGGGCCCGTTAATTAATTTTTTTACCTGATATCCTTAACCTGATATCCTCAACCTGATGTCCTCAACTTTACTGTAACTGTTCTTTTATGCGGTCTTTTCTTCAGCTCTTCAGCTGAAAGTTATTCCTTAATAGTTTTTTTACCACGTGTTTCACAATTATCATGGCATTGCGTACCAAAATCCTTTCATTGGGCGCCAAAAAATATTTATTCTCCGGATTTTCTTTCTGCTGAAAAATAAACCGCGGAAATTGAAAAAAGAGGTTCCTGGATGGAAAAGAAACGTGACCCTTCACTCAACATAAAACTGATTGATGCAAAAAGCTCTCAGGACCTGGAAGATGCTTTCCATGTCCGAAGAGAAGTCTTCGTAAAAGAACAAAATGTGCCTGAAGAAGAGGAATTTGACAGAGCAGATTTAAGGTCCCATCACGTTATCGTTTATGCAAATACCAGACCTGTTGCCACAGGCAGGCTTTTTAAAGATGGAGAAACCTGGATTATCGGAAGGATTTCCGTCCTGAAAGAATGCAGGGGAAAACAGGTTGGTAAACTCGTTGTAGATAAACTTCTGGAAACAGCTGTGAAAATGGGGGCAGGAGAAGTTTATATTCATGCCCAGACTCATGCAGTAAGCTTTTATGAAAAGTTTGGATTTGTTGCCTATGGGGAAACTTTCCTTGAAACTAACATAGAACATATATCCATGGTAAAAAAGTTTTGAGTCTCTGGCACCTTAAGGCTTATTTGAAAAGTATCGAATCTTATTTTCTGGATACTTATTTATCATCTGAGTAAAATTCAGTATTATGAGCTGGTACGGGATAGATGCAATAGATAAAGCTGTTTCAAGGACAAAAACAGCCCTTTTCGAGCCTTTTGATTTCTGGAAATGGGTAAAACTCGCAATCATTATCTTTTTGCTGGGTGGTATCGGATCCAATTACGGAGGCTCGGGCACCAACTATCGGATGGACTCCGAAGATTTCGGAAACAATTTCCCGAACATCGAACCGGGCAGGATGCCTGACTTTCTTTCTGGCGTATCCTGGATTGGCTTTGACCATATTCAGTCTATACCATCCATGGCAATTATAGCTGCAATAGTAGCCTTTCTTTTTCTTTTAGCTTTGATTTTTTCCTACATCTCCAGTGTCATGGAGTTTGTTTTTGTAGAAGCCCTGGTAAGGAACAGGGTTCATTTCTGGGCTTATTCAAAAAAATTCCTGGGAAAGGGGTTCAACCTCCTGCTGATACGTTTAGCTCTGGGGATTGTTTTTTTTGTACTCTTTGTACTGGCTTTTCTGCCTTTTGTCCCGGTATTCCTTAGAGAGTCCCCTGATTTTGCCTTGCCTGCCATCATAGGAGGAGTTTTCTGGTTTTTTGGCGTAATTATTATGCTTTTCCTGCTCGGGGCAGTCGTAAGCTCTTTCTTAAGCCTTGCAATTCCCCTCGCCATTTACAGAGAATCAGGAATTCTTTCGGCTTTCCGCACGGTTTACAGGAATTTTAGAAAAAGCTGGCAGGAAGTCCTGGTTTACTGGCTTATCAGGTTCCTGCTGGGAATAGGGATAGCTATCCTTGCAGTGGTCCTGTTTGGATTGTTGATGCTGGCGCTAGTAATTGTTTTTCTTATTATTGATGTAGTCCTTTATTTCCTTTTGTCGACTGTCATATCAGGGTCCCTTATCTGGATACTCCTGATCCCCTTCATCATTGTAGAACTGCTGCTGATCTTCGGAACTCTGTTGTTGCTGAGCGTACCTCTTGCGGTTTTCCTGAAGTACCATCTCTTGAGTTTCCTTGAAGCCTGGTTTGCCGGGGCAGACATTCCCTTCTTCGATAAGCTTTCCGGGGAACCGGAAATAGGGTTCGGGACAGAATTGAGTGAATCGGAACAGAGTACATCGGAACAGAGCGCACCAGAACAGAGCGCACCAGAACAGAGCGCACCAGAACAGAATGCATCAGAACAGAATGCATCAGAACAGAATGCATCAGAACAGAGCGCATCAGAACAGAGCGCATCAGAACAGAGCGCATCAGAACAGAGCGCATCAGAACAGAGCGCATCAGAAAAGAGTGCATCAGAAAAGAGTGCATCAAAGCAGGAAGTATCAGAACAGGATGTATCAGAACAGGAAGTATCAGAACAGGATGTATCAGAACAGGATGTATCAGAACAGGGAGAATTGGAAAAAAACAGATCGGACCCCGATAGATCATAACCGGCTTCATGAGCCGGATTT
>JBFHIK010000164.1:0-6212 GCA_041596555.1 Methanosarcina sp. | reverse complement strand
GGCTATGAAACTCTGGCTCTTTCAGGAACAGGGGGAATTCGGGGATGAATCAAAAGAAGATCTTTTATCTTACGATAGTCTTCTGGCTCCTGCTCTTTTCAGGTTTTATCCTGCACAAAGAATATACCCTGAGAACCGGGACCGAAGTTGTACTTAAAACCGAACCTGTAGACCCAAGGGACCTTTTTAGAGGAGACTACGTGACCCTTAATTACGAGATCAGTGTCCTTGACCTGGACGAGGTCCCGGCTGAAGATCCTTATTTTGATTATAATGACAGGATATATCTGGCACTTGCAATGGAAGACGGGTACGGGGTGCCCAAAAAGATTTACGGGAATCCTCCTGATAATGAACTTTATCTTAAAGGCACGGTAAAACAGCTGATCTACGACTGGGAAGAAGACGAAGACGGCTCTATAGTTGAAGATCCCCGTATTAAAGAACTCAGGGTCGAGTACGGTATTGAGAGCTATTTTGTCCCCGAAGGCAGGGGGAGGGAGATCGAACGTCAACAGTGGGAAGGGGAAGAAAGAGTCGATGTAAAGGTTATTGTTGACAAATATGGAAACGCCGTGATTAAGAGCTTATTGATTGATGGAAAAGAGGTAGAGATTTAGGCTTTTTGCAAAAAAGCCTTTCACCTTCATGGGCTGCCTGTGAGAAATCACTGGTAGAAATTTCAAGTGTTCTCAAAATTACTGCTTTCAAGATTTTTTCACACGCACTATCCTGACGGTCTTCCTGTTTAGTGATTCATTTACAGTTTCGTATTCAAACCCCAGGCCGCCTAAATCCGTGACAAACCACTTCGGAATATGACTGCAAACGACATTCAGACTGTTAAATTCTCCATTTTTCAGATAGGGGATCAGAATTTTCTTTGAAGTCAGCTCAGGATTTTTAAACATGATTTTTTCTATATTGATCGAAAAATCCCCTTCATTCACACCGGGTTCCAGAAATTCGTTGATATCGAATTTACGGGGCTCTTCCTGCCGCTTCTCAATTGCCTCAAGAATGTCTTTTTTGACCGAATCAAGGACATCCAGCACATTGCTTTCCACAAGGAAGATGTCAAAGCCCGCTGCCTGAAAAGTGCCGGACGCGATGCCCGGGATTTCACTTGCAACCACTACTTTTACATCCCCAAGCTGCTTTATGGTATCCGCCACAGCCATTCGGACCGCTGCCATTCCTTTTGCATTGAAAACTTTATTTTCAAAACGGTCCAGAACTTTCCATTCCCCGCCGTCTTCTTCATATGTTGCAATGAATCCAGGTTCAAATATAGAACTCGTTTGCTGGTTTTCGTTTTCCACAACTGCAATTTTCAAGGCGCATCCTCCTTTAGTGTTATATTTAATAATTTTCCCGGGTTGTGAGTGACCTCCCCCTCCCTGCAAGCCTCTGGCTGTCGAGGAAGGAGGTTCCTTCGAGTATTTACCTCATTTGCACAGGCTATATGGGCTTAATTCTGCAATTACAGAATATATCGTTTGCGGCAGCACGAACACAGAGTATTAAGGATACATTAAAACAGTACTGCAAGCTCAGAAGAGCCGCGGGAAATTGATCCAGAACTTCCTTTTCCCCTTCTAACTCGCAGGAAACATGTAATCTAAAAATGACTCCTGGAAAACGATTTTTTAAAATTTGAATAAAAAGGAAGTCTAAATGCAGAAAACTCCTATTCTCTTCACTCCTCCATAAACTCTTTAACTTCCTTCAACATCTCCCGTATCTTAATATTCTGCGGACAGACCTCCTCACACTCCCCGCACTCAATGCAGTTCCCGGCTTTTTCCTCAGGGGACAGAAGAACTCCATACTGGAACCTGGCATTTGCCACATCATCAAGCATAAAAACGTCGTTAAGGTAGCTGAGGTTCCGCGGGATATTCACTCCTGAGGGACAGGGCATGCAGTACTTGCAGCCTGTACAGTTAACTTTTATCCGGGCTCTGTAGATATCCTTAACTTCTCTGATCAGGCTTTTTTCTTCGGCTGAAAGGGAACTGGAATGCCCTTCTTCCGCAATTCTCAGGTTTTCTTTCAGGTGCTCCGGTTCCGACATCCCGCTCAGGACAACACTGACTTCGGGATAGTCCCAGAGGTAGCGGAAAGCCCATTCTGCCGGGCTTCTTTTAATCTCGGCTCTTGCCCATACCTTTTTGGCTTCTTCCGGAACCTTTGATGCCAGGTTTCCACCGCGCAGGGGTTCCATGACCACAACTGCAAGCCCCTTTTCAGCCGCGTATTTCAGGCCTTCGATTCCTGCCTGAAAGTCTTCGTCCAGGTAATTGAACTGGATCTGGCAGAGGTCCCAGGGGTAGGCGTCCACAACTTCCTTGAAAACTTCCAGTTCGTCGTGGAAAGAAATGCCTGTGAATTTGATTTTTCCGGCTGCACGGGCTCTTTCCAGAAATTCTGTAACCCCAAATCTCTTCATTTTTTCCCAGTAGCTTTTCTTTACGGCGTGCAGGAGGTAGAAATCAATGCAGTCCGTCTGGAGCTTTTCAAGCTGCTCGTTTAAAAAACGGTCCATGTCCTCTTTGCAGTTTACGCGCTTACAGGAAAGCTTGGTTGCAAGGAGGACTTTTTTCCGGTAGCCATCGGCAAGAGCTTTTCCTAGAAATACCTCGCCCATCCCGCCGTGATAGGAATATGCCGAATCAACGTAATTTACTCCATGGTCAATGGCGTAGCGGAGGAGTTCAGTCGCTTTCTTTTCATCTATTTTTTCGGGCGACCCGTCGAGAACTGGAAGCCTCATACAACCGTAGCCGAGAATCGAAACCTTTTCGCCCGTGTTTCCTAATTTGCGGTATAACATTTTTTGTCCCTGTGATTGTGTCTATCCAGCAATATAGAAGTAATAGCTAGAAGTAATAGCTTTAAAAAAATCAAGGTTTCGTCATTTATTATTCTTTGTTTTATATAGAATCTTTCAATGTTTTGTAAGTGGATATGGAAAATAATAAGAGATACGGTTAAGAGATACTGTTATATTCGATCCTTGCCTATCACATATCGATTATTATGGGGCAGAACATCCAGGAAATTAAAGAAGTTAAGGGCTTTGCGCCCAGGTCTGTTGTTTACGCTGAAAAGATAAATGAGGATTTTGGCGAAGGGCTTGCCGCCTTTTATCAGGCTGTCTGGGCTGAGAAGGAAGGCGGGCTTTCCATGAAGCAGAAGCACCTCATGGTCTTTGCTATTGCCTGTTCCAACAACAACACAGAAAGTGCGGTCAAAATCCTTGAAAGGCTTAAGAAATTCGAAGCCACAAGAGCCGAAATATCAGATGCTATGATGATTGCTGCCTGGACCGGCGGGATTCAGAATTTCACGGATTTCAGTGCAGCTGTACTGAAGGAAATGGAGAAACTTGGCTTTTAAAAAGCCACATTTCTCTACTTTTTAATTTCTCTACTTTTTTTGAATCTTTTTTAAATCAGTTTGTCGTTTTAGCACCACGCGCATAAGAGCAAGATTTCCTGCGTTTTTAGGGAGAGTATATGCAGGAAGGATCCATCCTCTTTCTCGAAGTTTATGTGAAAGTTCAAAGATTGTGTAATTATAACCAGTCAAGTACAATTCTGGAAAGCTAATAAGCTGGGCATCATACTTTTTAGCCTGCTTTACAACCTCTTCAAGCTTTTCAATATTGCTCTGTACTGCTTCCGGTGTTCCAACGGGACATTCACCCTGATAAATGGCCTGCCATATTCTCTAGAAGACTCAATAAATGTTGAATATTTTCCTAAGATTTTATATAATTTAATGACAAACTAAAAAGAAGTTTAGACTAAATTTTTGAAAAATGAAACCGACTTTTTAAATCCCTAACGATTTTTATTGTGATCCCCCATGAAAAGCAAAGACCACCATTACATCCCGAACCCGAGGGAATTCACGCATGAAATCGCAGAGGAAACGAAAGTAATTCGCCGAGGAATCACTAACGGTATCACGCGTATTTATTACCCTATGGATTTCAGGCACAACAATTCCCTCAAAAACCTGAGCCACCAGCTTCGTGAGTTACTTGAAAAAAAGCTCTGGCTAAAGATCCTCATAAGCATGCTGCTCGGAGTATTTTTTGGGCTTTTTCTCGGCCCTTTTGGAGGGTATGTTGACCCGACCTCTGCGGAAATCATAGGAGAATGGATTGCTCTTCCGGGTTATATTTTCCTCGGGCTTCTGAAGATGATTGTAGTCCCGCTTGTTTTTGCATCCATTATCCTTGGGGTAGCTTCAAGCCAGAGTATGAGCGCCCTCAAAAAGACAGGGCTTTCAACGGCTGTTTATTTTGTGATAACGACTGCAATTGCAACTGCTATTGGTATTGGGATGGCGCTTTATATCCATCCCGGGCAGTATATAAGTGGAGACCTTATTGAAAGTGCAATGGGAAGCGGAGTTCAGGTAGACTCCACTGGTTTGAGTTTTGATCATTCAATTCTGACTATTCCCTCATCGCTTATCGGAGGCCTTCTCCCTTCGAATCCCCTTGGGGCTCTGGCTAATGGAGAAATGCTGCAGGTTGTGATCATTGCAATAATCATAGGTGTTGCCCTTGTATCTCTGAATAAGGACCAGTCAACTCCAATGGTCAGCTTCCTGAACTCTTTGCAGGCTGTCTGTATGATAGTGGTCAAATGGAGCATGTCTCTTGCCCCGATTGCAGTTTTCGGGCTTCTTACCAAGTTTACTATCAAACTGGGCATCGATGCCCTTCTCGGAATGATGGTATATGTAGGCACGGTGCTTGCAAGCCTGCTGCTCCTTATGTGCCTGAACATCTTTATTGTCACCATTGTTGCAAGGTATAACCCCTTTGAGTTCCTTAAAGCCATCCGGGACGTTATGCTCCTTGCCTTTTCTACTTCCAGCTCAGCTGCAGTTATGCCTTTATCTATCAAAACCGCGGAAGAGAATTTAGGGGTCAGGCCTTCTATTTCACAGTTTGTAGTCCCTCTCGGAGCCACAGTAAATATGAATGGGACTGCGCTTTATCAGGGCGTAGCTACAGTCTTTCTGGCGGAAGTCTTCGGGATAGACCTCGGACCTTTCCAGCTCCTTGTCGTAATGGTCATGGCTGTTGCAGCATCCATTGGAACGCCTTCGATTCCGGGGGTGGGAATTATTGTCCTTGCCCTGATTCTCAACAGTGTCGGGATTCCTACAAGCGGAATAGCCCTCATAATGGGAGTGGACAGAATTCTTGACATGACCAGAACCGCAGTGAATGTAGCGGGAGATCTTGTTGCCTGCAAGGTTATGGACCGCTGGGTTGGAGAAGACGTTAAAGAAAAGGCTGATAAAATAGCCGATACAAAAGTTGAAAAAGCCCCCAAAGAAAAAAACGAGGAAAAAAACGAGGAAAAAAACGAGGAAAAAATGAAGGCAAATAAGGATATTACAGCGTCTGAAAGTTCAAATATATAATTCCTGACGTAAAATTTTTCCTGAACCATAAGGGTTTCTACCAGTCAATGTGTATTTGAGGGCTTTTGGGCTGTAGCAGCTTTGAGGGAACTTATACTCCTCTTTTTTCGGTATACATTTCAATTGCTTTCCTGACTCTTTCTTCTTCGAGCTTTCCTGTTGTAGAGGTTGTCTCAAAGAACCTTTTCGGGAGAATGAGGTTTTCGAACCTGAAACCGAACTTCGTCTTAAGCTCGTATTTTTTCCTGAAAATGTCCCTGCCCAGTTCTTTCAAATCCTCTTCGGTTTTTTCTATTCCTATGCACTTAAGGGCCTGAACCATATTTTCGTATGTATAGACGTTCCTCGCAAAGAGGCAGGCAACCATGCAGTTCAGGACACTGCGGCGGTCTTCTTCATCGATAATGTAGTCAACAATTTTCTCATCCGATATTGGCTGGTTAAATGCTTTCTGGTCCGCGGAATAACCTGCGCTGTCCAGGTGGGAGTGCCGGGCTCCAACAGAAAGCCCAAGTATGTTTCCAAGCCCTGTGTGGTAGCCGGGAATCTCCAGCCCTCCAAGTCGGATGGCAAAATCTTCTCCTCCATATTTTTTTGAGGCATAATCCACCCCTTTTCCAAGGGCGGAATAGAATTCGTTAGGAGCCTGGACTACAAGGTCTATTGCCCGAAGGTACGTTGCTTTGTCTCCCCAGGAAAGTTTGAGCCCCAGGGTCTCTTCAGTGGATATATTCCCGCGCTGCTGCATCTCGGTTGCC
>JBFHIK010000163.1:0-6223 GCA_041596555.1 Methanosarcina sp. | reverse complement strand
AGATATGCATTAATCATTTTCCCATCACTTCCCACAGTTTAATTATATCCGAAATCAAGTTATTTTCATGTGTCTTCGGTTAAGAGAGAATCAGGATAAATTGCTCTATTTCTGCGACATATATCGAAAACATATATTGGTATGAAGTTGGAACAAGGTATCGATTTTAGTTTCGGTGTTCAAAATTTGAGATTACTTTTTGCTCTAAAATCGATAGCATACAGGTAAAAAAATTTCTTAACCGATGACCAATGGATTTTGATTCAATCTATGCTTGATAGAGTTCGATCATCGCGAGCGATAGCTCGCAACGTTCGAGAAAATATAGTTTATATGTATTTGGCTGAAAACCTGCAACCCGATTTTAGAACAATCAGTGACTTCAGAAAAGACAATGAAAAATTGATCACGGAAGTGTTTAAAAACACGGTTAAGGCGGCTAAAGATCTGGGAGTAATAGGCCTTGAGCAATTAAGCACTGATGGATCCATAGTAAAAGCTTCTGCGTCAAAAAACAGTACGGTTATAATGGATGTCTTTTAATGAATTTGTAACAAGAAATCTCGATTATAAGCAAACGAATGATTATTTTCATTCGGAATATGCAAATGAAATCTTTATCTTTACAGCAGACGGCTCGGAAAAGTCGGTGCTGGACAGGCTTTTTCAAGAATATCCTGCAGAAAATTACATTTCCAGGGAATATTCTTCTGTATGGAAAAAGACATTTAACGGAAGTTTTCTGCGAAAAATAATCGTCATCGATAGTATTGGTGTTGCCTGGCTGGGCGTTATCCTGCTGCTCTTAAACAGAAAGCCCGTTTCAAAAGTATAAAACACAAGCTCATACAAAAATTATATAATATGTTTAGACATAGGATTGTTCAGACATAGGATAAATGTAATGTCCTGAAGAAAGTCTGAAGAAAGCCTGAAGAGGAGAATAAATCATACAGAGAAAAACAGAGGAAAATGAATGGAAAAAAAATATGAAAAACCAGATACTTTGACAGCAGGACTTTACATTACAGGCTTCATAATATGCGGCTATTTCATTATAAAATTCATTTTGATCTTATAAACTGCTTTTTTACGATTTCAACAGAGTTTTTCTCTTCCAATATCTTCAGAGTTTTTCACCGACATCTTCAGAGTTCTTCTTTTCCCATAATTTTTTTAGATAAATAAAAAACCAGAACAAACCCTATTACCACTACTAGAATTTTAGTAATGTGGCTTTGCAAAAACTCAAGGTGGAAAGATGCTTCAAACATTTCCAGTATGTGTTCAATTCCAATGTAATCCCTGGAGCCTCTGGGAAAACTCCATCCCAGAAGGGGCCAGAGGAAAGTTTGAGGGTCTGTCCCCATCTGGTCTTCAAAAAGGTGCAAAAAAGAACCAGATGAAAGGGAAAGAACCCTGATATCTCTTCTTTTTCCGTAAATGTATAAACCTATCAGAAGGAGAAGAAGGGAAAACAGCAGGGTATGGCCTATAATGCGTCCGTTTGCAAAAGTAGAAGCAAAAATTACTTCACCTATCGGTTTGTCTATTAAATCGGGCAGAATAGCTCCGATTGCCAGATAGCGTGGATTTATGAGGGTCTTTAATCGGGGTATAAAAATCCCAAGCCCAAAAAATATCCCGAGCGTAACGCCAAGATGTCCAAAGAGAAGCATCGAAAACCAGAATGTCCTTTTTTATTTAAATATTGACCGTTTCTATATAAACCTTCATTTAAGCAAGTCAAGCTTATAGTTTTCAAAGATAAAAAGTAAAAAGAAAACTTAAACTAAAATTATTCAGGATCGCAACTTAAAAATGCCGGCACGGGTTTAAAAAGGGATCCCCCAGAGAGGATACCATTTTTCCACATTTTTTTCGACCGGCATTTCCCTCTCCATTGCGGTTCTGAGCCTGAATTCAAATGGGCTGTCTCTCTGCCTGTTAGAAAGTGGGATAAAAGGATAGTAAGTTCCCTGTTTAAAGTTGTAGATCCAGTAAACTGCTTTCCCACCGCCAGCCTTTTCCCCGGGTCTTCCTTTGTGTCCGGCTGTCCCGGCTTCAGGCTCGCTGTTAAACCTGTAAATGGCACAGAGGATCTGTTCGCCAAAACCGCGGTCTTCAAGGGTCTGGCTTACAAGGTGGATGTTTGCAACAAGGTCTTCGAAATCAGGGTCCTTAAAAATAGCCCAGAGGAAGTTGAACTCATCTTTTTCCAGCCGGAACTCGGTTTCAGTCTCCTTTGAGCTGTACTCCAGAAGCTCTTCGATCTCCTGTCGGGCGGATTCATAAGCTGTAGCCCCTATCGGCTTAAAACAAATTCCCGCAGCTCCTGAGGGTTTAAGGCCCATATTGCTCTCCAGCGTAATACTGGCTGTGGAGATTGCAAAGAGCTTTTCACTTTTTGCTTTCGGAAGCCTGCTCCTCCCCATAACTGCATCCATAAAATCCCGCAAACCCATTTTAACCTATCTCCTCTGAAAAACTTGTCTGGATCACCCGAATTATTTAGCTCATTTCCTTCTGCATTTTTTCAAGCTGGGCTAGCCTTTTTTCCACCGACGGGTGAGTGGAAAAGAGATTCATTAACGAAGAACCTGAGATTGCAGGGATGATGAAGAAAGCATTCATTCCTTCGACCTTCCTGAGGTCCTCGTTCGGCACCCTTTCCATGAGCCCGCTGATCTTCATAAGGGCAGAGGCAAGATTTGCAGGCTGCCCGGTAATGATTGCCGACCCCCGGTCTGCAGCAAATTCCCTGTAGCGGGAAAGGGCGCGGATAAGCAGGAAGCTGATTACCCAGACTGCAACCGAAACTAGCCAGACAACTATAATGCCTCCGCCGTCCCGCCGCCTATCTCCTCCCATATTTCCGAAGTAGAGGCTGTAGCGGACAATGTAAAATGCCACTGTTGAGATGAAACTGGCAATCGTCAGGACAGCCATGTCCCTGTTCTTTACATGGCTCAGTTCATGGGCAAGCACTGCCTCAAGTTCGGCTGGAGTGAGTTTGTCCATAATCCCTGTAGTGACTGCAACAACAGCTTTACCCGGGCTCCTGCCTGTGGCAAAGGCATTTGGGACCCGGGTCTGGACAATTGCTACCTGTGGTTTCGGGAGGTCGGCTATTGCGCACAGCCTGGTGACCATGTCATGCAGCTTCGGTTCTTCGCTTTCAGAGACTATGTGTGCTCCTGTTGTCCAGAGCACCATTTTGTCCGAGTAGAAGTACTGAATGCCCATGAAAAGCCCGATGAATAAAACCATGAAAATCTGAGACGTTCCATAGTAAGAAAGAAATGCCAGGAAAAAGAGATAAACTGCTGCCAGAAGAAACATCGTGAAAAGCATTCGTCCCTGAAGTCCTAAGTCCCGTTCCCATTTTCTTTTCATATTTTATTTCGCCTATCCTGATATTAAGATGATGGATTCTATTAAGATGATAGATTATTAGATAGATAATTGTATTCTGTTTCCACAATTAAATGGCAATTAAGTGAAGTCAGGTTTAAATGAGAATTAAGTCTATCTAAATGAACTTATAGTTGATTTGCTACTTAATTAATTCCGGATTAAATGAACTTATAGTTGATTTGCTACTTAATTAATTCCAGATTAAATGAACTTATAGTTGATTTGTTAATTAATTCCAGATTAAATGAACTTATAGATGAATTACCTGTAGATTAAGTGAACTACCCCTCCCTAAAACTTTCGCTTAATAGCTCAAGTTTTTGAGGGAGGAGCTTCCTGCTTCATACTTGACGGTTGCCGTTTTTCCAAGTCCACAGGCTCAAACTGTAGTTCCTACAGCAATTTTCTTAATATTGATAGCGGCATTAATGTCTCTATCATGCGTATTTTTGCAATCAGGACATTGCCACTCTCTAATATCTAAACTTAATTCTTTAAGTTTGTAACCACAAACGTTACAGGTTTTAGAGGAAGGTTCAAACATGCCTATTTTCAGTATAGTTTTTCCTACCCATTCAGCTTTGTACGTTAATTTCAGTACGAAAGAATACCATGCTGAATCACTGATAACCTGAGCTAATTTGTGGTTTTTCTTTAATCCTTTAATATTGAGAGTTTCAACGGCTATTGCTTGGTTTTCGCTGATTAACCGATTTGAAACTTTATGCTGGAAATCATGCCTTTGATTACTTATTTTTTCGTGGATTTTCGTAAGTTTATAGACTGCCTTTCTCCGGTTTTTTGAACCTTTAACTTTCTTAGAAACTCTTCTTTGCAAACATTTCAATCTTTCAAGAGAGTTTTTCAGGAATTTTGGGTTATCAATTTTTTCTCCGGTAGAAAGAGTAGCGAAAGTCGTAACTCCTACATCTATTCCAATCAAGGTAGCATGAGAAAATTCTTGTTTTTCTGGAAGTTTTTCTCCATCATTTGTTAGAAAACTTATGTAGTATTTTCCTGTTGGTGTTCTGGATATAGTTATAGTTTTCAAACTTCCTTTGCTAATTTCCCTATGCATCTTAACCTTAATCCAACCAAACTTAGGCAACAAAACTTTGGAAATAGATGTATCAAGACTATAGTGTTGAGGAATCTGAAAGGAAAAATGGTGATCTTTTTTCTTTTTCTTTTGAGGATACCCAAATCCAAAATTAAAGAAGTTTGTAAAAGCTTTATTCAGATTTCTACTTGCTTGTTGCAATGCTCCTGCATTAACTTCTTTCAACCAGGGATACACTTCTTTCAAAACTAAGAGGTGATTATTAAGGTCAAACTCCGAGAGACTTATTCTGAATTTTTTATACATTAACGATTTGATTTCAAGGAGTTTATTATAGACAAAACGACAGCTACCGAAGTGTTTTTCCATAAGAGCTTTTTGCTCCTTATTAGGGTAAATTCGGTATCTGTTACCTCGAAGCATCCTTATAATATACTCTTTGTAACTAGATGAAGATCTACGAAATTATTATCTTCGGATTGTGAGGAAGTTGACGCTCTCATCTCCCACCTGTCCAATCCGGTTCTACCGGATTGTCCGAGGAAGGAGTCTTCCCGCGTATGGAGATAAATTCGAAAAATTGGATAACAGGGATCTGAATAGATTATTTAAAACTAAAAGTAACCTCTTTCTTTCTCCAATAAAATATTTCCTTAAAGATTTAAATTCTTTCCTTCACTATAGAAATGAGCAAAGTAACAGATGGTTTTGAATATTCTCATTGAGTAAAGTCGATTTTGTTTTTTCATTTATCAACCCTCTTTTGAGAACTTTAGAGTTTCAGCTAAAAATTTCAGTATTGTAAAGTCCCGAAGTAAAATTTGTGCATAATCTCCATTAATGATTTGATAAAAATTGAAATGTATAAACTTAGGCTGTATAAACTTAGGCTGTATAAACTTAGGCTGTATAAGCTGCCGGGCCGCAAAATATTGATTATTAATAGAGAAAAGAGATTAATAAAAGAGAAGAGATAATTAAAAATTGGAATTTTCCATGGCAGAGGCGAAATCAATGGGGCTCTGGGCTGCAACTTCTATAGGAGTTGGAGCAATGGTTGGAGCAGGCATTTTTTCAATTTTCGGGACAGCTGCCCGGATTTCCGGAAACGCTGTATACATGTCTTTTATCATTGCAGGAGCTGTTGCCCTTTTAAGCACCTATTCCTATGCAAAAATGGGGGTCAGGTATCCTTCGGCAGGCGGGCCGGTGGAGTTTCTCCTGAAAGGGTTCGGAGACGGGATTTTAAGCGGGGGGCTCAACCTCCTGCTCTGGGTGGGCTATGTTTTCGGGCTTGCCCTCTATGCAAAAGGTTTTTCGTACTATGCAGTAACCTTCCTGCCGGCAGGTTCGGCTCCGGTCTGGGACAATGTCTTTGCCACGGCTATTATCCTTGTTTTTACGGCTATCAATTTTGTAGGGGCAAAAGCCGTGGGGAAATCGGAACTTTTTATTGTTTCAATAAAAGTGGGCATACTTTTGCTTTTTGCCGTTGCGGGCCTTTTTTACATGAACCCGGCAAATCTCTCGGTTTCGGCCTGGCCTACTTCCGGGAATCTCTTTTTTGGGGCTGGAATGGTTTTCCTCGCATACCAGGGCTTCGGGCTGATTACCAACGCTGCAGAAGATATGAAAGACCCGGAAAAAAACCTTCCAGGAGCCCTGTACTTAAGCGTAGGGCTGGTCATTATTATCTATGTGCTCGTTAGCCTTGCGGTGATAGGAAACCTCTCAGTCCCGGAAATT
>JBFHIK010000162.1:0-6231 GCA_041596555.1 Methanosarcina sp. | reverse complement strand
TCAGAAAACATTTTCGTAACTTTCAGTTTTTCAGGAAAATTTCGAAAACTATATTTATGCGGGCATTGAATGTTCTATGCTACCTTGTAGCACAGAGCGAACATTTGAGTGGGGGATTCCTGCAACTGACCACTGCATAAGGGAATTCCTTTTTATTTATTTTTATACAACTGCAGTCCCTGAAATATCTCCTAAAAACCTTCTGGATGTCACCGCTTCTGACACCGGATACAAATATTTATATTCTTTGGTAGATAATTTTACTTTAATGGATGATAGTAAAGAATACCAGGTTTATCTTGAAGCTCTTGACGAAGAGAATTCTGCGTGGAAGAGAAGAACGGCTGTAAAGAAACTCAGTGAATTCAAAACTGAAGAGTCTCTCTACTACCTGAACGAGCTTATTGTTGATAGGTACTGCCTGGTTCCGGACTGGCTTAAAAAGGTTGCAAGAGAATATTACGTATGTTTGTGCCTTGAGTTTCTCTAAAAACTTAATTTTCTAACCAGCTGATTCCCTCAGGCTGTATCCTCTCTCGCCACGAATGTTGTAGCCGATATGTCATGAAAACCTGAGTAAAACCAGTGCTGTTAATGCGTGCTTAATTCCCTTTTTGTATTCGTGCCGATTTGTTCTACCATTTTAGTGCTTGTTCTTTTCAGGTCATTTTTATTGTATAGTTTTTATAATCCCTTCATTTCTTATAAGACCGTTCTCCTGCGTCGAGCATGACAGGAACGGCACTGTATGGCGAATAAGGTTGTAAGGGTTAAAGAAATCGTAATTTAGCCATCTGAAGCAAAGCTCACTACTATAACCCATAAAAGTCCTCTTGAGCGAAGCGAAAAGGACCGCGTACTGTTGCGATTACATCGCAACTCCCAGAAAATCTTCGATTTTCTGAGATCCCAAAGCGCAATTCGGGATGGATAACCAGCAATTTATTATTTCAAAAAACAGGTTCTTCTGAAAGGCATCATCTGGTTTTCAAAATCAAAAACTATAAATTTATTTAGAACTTAGAAGGCTGTAATACCTGAAACATATATTTCAATAATCCTGATTCTTTTATAATATGATAAGAATCGGCACGCTTAAAGCTATAGAAATCCCCTTTGCGAATGAATTCCTATCTCTGGTTGCTGTAATCATGTAAAATCACTTATTTCCGTTAGAAAATGTAATTACTGCTTAATTTTGTTACATTCAGGTTTCTAGAAGTATTAAGGATCAAGGATCCTTAAAATGGATAACTTAAAAGGATCCTTAAAAAGGATAACTTAAAAATAATAATTTGAAACGATGATTTACTGGTGAATTATCTCAGGAGTGACTATCTTTATGCGCAAGGATACTGAAAAGATTTTGGGAGGACCGGCAGCAATCTTGCTGCTTGTTGGATTAGCGTTAAGTGCTATTCTCTTCTATTTTATGTTCAAATTTGCTGATGAAGAAAATCTTTTAATGGTTCTCTTAACTACGTCATTGATATGCATAATTGCAATAGCTATTGCAAGGGGTCTTGTTTCTGTATCTAAGTACAAATAACTGAATTCCAGTGCGTACTTATTTTTATCTCCATACGCGGTAAGACTCCTTCCTCGGACAATCCGGTAGAACCGGATTGGACAGGTGGGAGATGAGAGCGTCAACCTCTAATCTTATCGTTTTTTAATTCTGAAAATCTATTTCAACTTTGCGGATAATATAATATTAGATTTTGCTGTCACCACTAACCTACCGCTTTCTAAGGTTCACTTCATAACTTATGCGAAAACCAAGCGAAGGGAACTTAAGCATCAGGCAGTTGGATACCAGAGGCAAGAATCATCCTGAAGGGATCGGGATTAAGCCGTGGAAAGACGGTAGCTACAAGCATCTCTAGTAATACTCATATTTTCACCGAAGGGACTTCGGGTAGAGCCTGTGGATAAGGAAAAAACGTCAACCGCCTAGTATGAAGCAGGAAGCTCCTTCCTCAAAAACTTGAGCTATTAAGCGAAAGTTTTAGGGAGGGGTAGTTCACTAATATACCCTATTTTTATTCTATATTTTACACCCGAACTTTTCTCCGGCCCGCGTTTCGTCTCGGCGGCGGTGCAGCTATGTAATATGCTGTCGTTAAGGTACAATGAATAAAGTTAAGGAATAGTCAATTACAAGATTAGATATAGTAAACCAGGGGTAAGGTACACTAAACTGAAGATCTGGCAAAAAAGGTTATGGAATGAAAAAACGGGCATATTTACTGATTGCTGCCGGTGCGGTCCTGTGGGGTACTATAGGGATTTTTGTCCGAGGCTTTTATAGTTTCGGATTTTCCCCTCTTCAGGTTGTAACCCTGAGGGTTTTCTCAGCGACTGTTATCATGTTGATTTACCTTCTTTTTACCAGGCCGGAACTGCTGAGAATAAGGATTCGGGATTCTCTTTATTTTGTGGGGACAGGCATCTTCAGCCTTGCTCTCTTTAACCTCTGCTATTTTTCCACAATCAGGGAAACGTCAATTGCAATTGCGGTTACTCTACTCTACACAGCTCCTGCATTTGTTGCAGTCCTTTCCAGGATTTTTTTCAGGGAAAGCCTGGGGGCAAAAAAACTTTGTTCTCTGGGGCTAACCCTTGTTGGATGTGCTTTTGTAACCGGTTATCTTCCGGGACTGGGGGATTCTCTTCCAATTTCCGGGTCAGGGCTTCTTACGGGATTAGGTGCAGGTTTCGGATATGCCCTTTACAGCATTTTCGGAAAGGCTGCCCTCAAAAAGTACCACACAATGACAATTGCAGCTTATACTTTCATTTTTGCAAGCCTTGCCCTCCTGCCTTTCAGCAACTTTGAAAATTCTGCAGGAGCTTTTTCTACGGGCAATTTCTGGATCTACCTTGCAGGCCTGGGCTTTTTTCCCACAGTACTTGCCTACCTGTTGTACACAAAAGGGCTTGAAGAAATCGAATCAAGCCGGGCATCTATAGTAGCAACGGTAGAGCCGGTAGTGGCCACACTTGCAGGTTTTTTCTTTTTCAGGGAAATGCTATCAGGCTGGCAGTTAACAGGGGTTCTGCTTGTACTTGCGGCAGTTATACTTATACAGGAAAGAAAATGAACCCCTTTTCTTTTATTTATTCTTCCTGTAGTCTTTTATTCCTGCAGTCTTTTATTCCTGCAGTCTTTTATTCCTGCAGTCTTTTATTCCTGCAGTCTTTATTCCTGCAGTCTTTATTCCTGAGATTCTCTTCTGCTTCCAAAAGGTTTTACGGAACTAATTAAAATAATATGAAGGTTAATATGTTAACTCAGTTTAGTATTGTAGTCTGATTTCTTACATGGTCTATAGGCTGATATCTTACATGGTCTGAAATCTTACCTGAGATCTATTATATCTGCTCTTAATCTCCATATTTTTCAGACTTTCTGTCGGGTTACGGGGTTTAAAAACCAGCAGAGAGTCTGATTCAGGCGAAATAAATTACAATTACAAAGTCACAATTATATTGAGAATAAAAAGGATGGTGTTTAATTAATGCAGTTGAAGCTGGAACATTTTGACATAAAAATAGGGCAGCACAAAGCATTATTTAATGTTGCCGATGCGAAGGAGCTGGGAATTAATCCGGGGGATAGGGTCCGCATCCGTGGGCACCAGAGCCTTTCTGCTATTGTAGACACTACCGAGGATATGGTCCCTCCGGGCACGCTGGGGGTTTTTTCGGAAGTTTATGAGCACTTCAAGGACTGGGATAAGCCGGTAGAGGTTGTTCCGGCATTCCGCTCAAAATCTTCAAGCGTTATCAAGAAGATGATGGACAAAAAACCTGTTGTTCAGGACGAAATTAAATTGCTTGTAAACGACATCGTGGAGGAAAACCTCAGCGATATAGAACTTTCGGCTTTTATAACAGCTTCTTATATTCATGGGATGACTGATGATGAAGTAGAATGGCTGACAAGGGCTATGATCGATACCGGAGACAAGATCGAATTTGATACTCATCCCATCATGGACAAGCACTCGATAGGAGGAGTGCCCGGAAACAAGATCTCTCTCCTCGTAGTCCCTATTATTGCTGCAAACGGGCTGCTTATTCCAAAGACAAGTTCCAGAGCAATAACAGGCGCAGGAGGCACTGCAGACCTCATGGAAGTGCTCTGTCCTGTTGAGTTCTCCTCTGAGGAAGTTAAGGAAATAACCGAAAAAGTGGGAGGGGCTCTCGTCTGGGGCGGAGCCACCAATATTGCGCCTGCGGATGACAAGCTCATCAGGGTTGAGTATCCCCTATCCATTGATCCTTACTGCCAGATGCTTGCCTCAATCATGGCAAAAAAAGGAGCCATAGGAGCCGATAATGTGGTAATGGACATCCCTGTCGGGCCAAGCACAAAGGTTCCGACAGTTCAGGAAGGGCAGAAACTGGCAAGAGACCTGATTAACCTGGGGCACAGGCTCGGAATGAACGTTGAATGTGCTATCACCTATGGTTCGTCTCCCATAGGAAGAAAGGTGGGTCCGGCGCTGGAAGTCAGGGAAGCCCTGAAAGTTCTGGAAAGCATGGAAGGTCCAAACAGCCTTATTGAAAAAAGTGCTGCACTTGCTGGTATTCTTCTTGAGATGGGAGGGGCGGCTCCAAAAGACCGCGGAAAAGAAATTGCACTGGAAACGCTCAGGAGCGGAAAAGCCCTTGAAAAGATGAGACAGATCATTGAAGCCCAGGGCGGAGACCCGAATATTAAATCCGATGATATACAGGTAGGGCAGTACACTGCTGATATCTTTGCTTCTACAGACGGATATGTTATCGAGTTCGACAACAAGTGGATAATTGAGATTGCCAGGCTTGCAGGGGCTCCTAATGACAAGGGAGCCGGGGTCGCGATCCATAAAAAAATGGGAGAGCAGGTTAAAAAAGGAGATGCGATTCTTACTATTTATGCTGAAAAAGAGTTCAAGCTCGATATCGCATTGACAACAGCTCAGAGAACGAATCCGATAATAGTCGAAGGCATGCTTCTAAAGAGAATCCCGGGAACTTATGGGTACCAGTAATACCCATTTTTTCCTTTTTTCCTTTTTTCCTTTTTTCCTTTTTTCCTTTTTTCCCTGTTTCAGTGAAACTTCAGTGAAACCCTTTAATACCTTGTCAGGGTTTTAGCCGAGCATGAAGAGGATTGTATTACTGCGCCTGGGGCACCGCCCTGAGAGGGATAAGAGAATTACCACCCATGTTGGCTTGACTGCCAGGCTGCTGGGAGCTGAAGGCATGCTTCTTGCTTCTGATGACCGGGGGATTGTGCAGAGCCTCGAAGATGTAGTTGGGCGCTGGGGTGGACATTTCTACATTAAAAATAACGTTAACTTTAAGCAGGAAATAAGAAACTGGAAAGAAGAAGGTGGAAAGGTCTGTCACCTTTCCATGTACGGGGTCAACCTGCCAGATGTTACTGACGAACTCAAAAAATGCGATAAGCTCATGATCGTTGTAGGCGCAGAAAAAGTCCCGCCCGAAATTTACCAGCTCGCTGACTGGAACGTAGCTGTGGGCAGCCAGCCCCATTCAGAAGTTGCGGCAGTTGCAATCACAATGGATAGGATCGCTGAGGGAGAGCCGCTTGAAAAAGAGTTTACGGGTTCTGAACTGACAATTGTCCCGGCTGAAAGAGGCAAACACGTAATCGAAAACACCAGGGATTAAGCCTGAATAAATTATCCTGGATATCAATTATCCTGGATATCAATTATCCTGGATATCAATTAATAGAGTTATTTAATCCTGGAGTTCTTTCAGGTCCCTGATACGGATTGATCAAACTCGTAATCTTCCAGTTCCTGTTCCCTTATCCTTTCCCTGAGCAGGTCAAGCACTTCTTCATCCGAAACATCATACCAATTTTCATAAGCCTGAGCAACAGCCCTGAAATAGACAGGTATATCGAGTACAACGAGCTCATCGGCTTCTTTTGCTATCGCATCTGCTACCTCTCTCCCTGCCACAGGCACAGCAACCACAATTTTTCCCGCCTTTTGGGCTCTGCAGAGTTCAATGGCTGCCCGCATGGTAGAACCCATAGCAATCCCGTCATCAATAAGAATCACGGTTCTTCCTGTAAACTCGGGCAGGGGATTTCCTCCTCTTAGAGTATTTACGCGCCTCTTGACCTCAGCAATCTGTTCCTGTTTGATCTTTTCAATAGTTTCCCTGGCGAGCCAGTAACCGGCATTTTCAATAATAAAGGTG
>JBFHIK010000161.1:0-6236 GCA_041596555.1 Methanosarcina sp. | reverse complement strand
TTTCACCGCATAAGGCCCAAGAATTTTTCAGCCTTTTGAAGCACCCATTGGTTACAGAATTAGTATTTAGATTCAATCATACATTTAGGTTCAATCATACATTTAGGTTCAATCATACAAAAATTATTCTGAACTTGAGAAAGTTTTCCGGCACACCTTTTGAATCTTCCATCAACAAAGCAATCCTCCTCAAGATATGGATTCTCGTTATCTGGTTCCAGAACGTTCAATAAGCAGAAAATTTGAAATAAACCATGGAAACCCTGCCCGATAACAGAGGTTGTACAGAAAAAACCTGGAATAAAAGAGAAAAATAAAGAGTTAAAACTAGTAGAAGCCTGCAACTATGGAAAAAGGAAGTGAAGGTTCCGGAAAAGCCGGAATCAAACGATCTCTCCAACCTTGTAAATAACAGTTAAAACAAAACAGAAGAGGATGGGGAGGATTGCCAGGTTAAAGGAACTGTTAAGAGTTTTGCTCCATTTTTCAGATGCAGAAAGGACCTCTTTTAAAGAAAGAAGAGCAATCAGCCCGACAACTACCGCTGCACCGTACTGTGGGAGTCCGGGACTCGTAACCATGGAAATTGCACTCGAGGAAATTGCACTCGAAGAGATTGCACTCGATGAGATAATGCTTAAAAGTATAAGAAAACCTCCTGTAAATAATCAAGTAAACCCACTAAAGATAATACAAGATTTAGTGATAGAAGGAAAAAATACTATAAAAAACTTTTCATTTTGTATCAGATGATTGGAGTATCACATTAAGGAAAAATTAATGGGAAAACTATGTGCATCAGAGGCTTCAGAATATTAAAATTATCCCGAATACAAAATACCTCTAGTGTTGCGTCAGTGGTAAAATGTCGTATATAAATCAGAAACATTTAATCCTTGAGGATTGACTCGACACTAGAGCAGTAGACTATGAATAAAACTTTATATAATAATTTAAATGAAAACATTCATAATAATCAGACCTGCTTAATTAATCCTGTTATTTCATTTTACAAAACTTGCATCGGACCTTTAACAGATACATACACAAAATAAACCTGAATTATGCCCTGATTTGAAAAAGGAGTAATTTTTATGCAAAAACTCGTTAATTCCCATAAAAAAAGAAAAGAACTGGTTTTTACGACCACCTTTCTTTCGGTTCTGATTTTGGCTTTACTGATAATTTCTCCTGCAGCTGCATCCATTAGCGGCTGGGAATTATCCCCTGAAAAACCTGTCCTCGGAGACACACTCAGTATAGACGGGAGCGCATCTCCGGAAGAAGAAATCGATGTGCACGTAAACTTTGAAAAAACAATCTCGGTATCTGAAGGAAAGTATGAATATATTCTTGAAGACGTGAAGATCCCCGACGGTTTCGACAACAGCTTTACGGTCGAAGCTACAGGGGCCAAAAACCTGAATGTGAGAGTAAAAATGACTGTATGGTTAACGAAAAGCGCAACCGCCTCCGGAAACACTGCAACGGTATCCCAGTCAAGTATCCCCCAAGGGACCTACATAATAAAGATTGACGGAGATGCCGCAGATGAGGCTTCAACTGTGGACCTGAAGATCACAGCCGTCCAGGGAATAGAAGCTGACTCGGAAGGGGACTTCAGTTACTCCTACAGCACAACAGCAGTTCCTGCGGGAGACTTTGAAATTAATATAGGAGACATCACAA
The DNA here is from genome assembly GCA_041596555.1 of Methanosarcina sp. Lineage (GTDB taxonomy): Archaea > Halobacteriota > Methanosarcinia > Methanosarcinales > Methanosarcinaceae > Methanosarcina. The sequence goes on along the minus strand of JBFHIK010000161.1, from coordinate 4,547 downwards.
AAACAGTAACCCTTGAGTCTGAAAGTTATTCAGGCGGGTCCTCGTCTTCATCTTCCTCGTCCTCATCCTCATCTTCCCCGGAGACGGTGTATGATCCAGAACCAACCCCATCAGAACTCCTGAAAGAAACCCGCACCTCCGAAGCTGCCTCAACACCAGAGGAAAATGTAGGAGAAGGGAAAACCAAACTTTCCGGAGACACTCAAGACTCCGAAAACGCCCAGAACATCAGTTCATTTATCAACATAGCCTTTATGCTGGTAGGATTTGGAATGGTATTTGTTATCCTTGTATTATATTCAAAAAAGAAATGAAGTAAAAGACAGCGCCAATTCAAAGATCCCTCAGAGTCATCCTCAGGAATGAGTATCGGAAAAAGAGGCCTGAATAAAAGGGACCTGCGAAATAGAAAATATATATAAAAGAAAAAACAGAAGATTTCATATCTTCGGTTTTAATTCTATTTTTGAAGACGTTCTGTTTTAACCATTTCTTATTCTCAATTCCCTCGAACCGTCTCATTTCTTTGCTTCCGGGAAATACCCTGAAAAACTGACCTGAAGCATAAATTGTGAACTACCCCTCACTGAACAGGCTGTCCGACAATTACTATCAGTAATAACTGAATTCATTCTTTTTCGATGTAAAGGCTTTATAGACTTATTTTTTGCATGTTTTTGCCCTGAAATTGAATTGTCGGACAGCCTGTGAAGTAACGGGCATTCTGCCTTCGACTTTCGTAAAAACCAGGAATAAAAAAAGAAATAAAGAAATCAAATTGGCCAAACCTACAATATTTGAAAAAAGTGAAAAGTGAGTATCCGGAAAAGCCGGAATCAAACGATCTCTCCAACCTTGTAAGCAACAGTTAAAACAAAACAGAAGAGCATAGGCAGGATTGCCAGGTTAAAGGAACTGTTAAGAGTTGTGCTCCATTTTTCAGATGCGGAAAGGACCTCTTTTAAAGAAAGAAGGGCTATCAGCCCGACAACTACCGCTGCGCCGTACTGAGGGAGTCCGGGACTCGTAACCATAGAAATTGCACTCGATGAAATTGCACTCGATGAAATTGCACTCGATGAAATTATGCTTAATAGCATAAAGATACCTCCCATAAATGACTACACAAATGCACTCACTATTTTGTGAAGTTATCCATATATGAGGAGTACATACTATAAAAAAGTTTTGTGAGACAGTAGACGATTGAAATACAATATCGATTGAATTACTATCATAAAATTATAGACAGAAATTTCATAGAGAAAAAAGAAAACTGAAAATAAACAATAGCTATAAAAAGATATATGGAATTAAAGAGAGGATTGGGAGCTGAAAAGATATAACATCACAGAAGAAAAATACAAGAAAATAATATAAACATCAACTAACATTACTAGAAATAGTGACAAAAGAATAATAGGAAGTAAAAAGAGAAAATATGCAGCCCACTCGATTAAAAAAATAGGTAAGTATGCCAGAACTCAAGATACGACATTAAGAATGAAACAGAATATAAAATAGTATAATAGATGTGCAGAGCAGAGAGGACATTGTCACTAAAAATTTATACATAAAGTTCCCGTGCCAGGTTATAAAACATCTACTATAAACATTATAGAAAATGGTTAATTTTGACATGCATGTAAAAAAATTTAAATAGATGCGGAGCGAAAATACTGCGTGTGTCCTTGTTTGAAAAGGAGTAGTACCCGTGCAAAAATTTATTCATCCTCATAAAAGGCAAAAAAAGTCTGCTTTTATGATCACCTCCCTTTCGGTTCTTATTCTGGCTTTACTGACAATCTCACCTGCAGGTGCAGCAGTTAGCAGCTGGGACTTATCCCCCGAAAACCCCGTTCTTGGAGATACCCTTCAAATTGAAGGGAGTGCGTCTCCGGAAGAGGAAATCGAAGTACAGGTAACTTTTGAAAAAACCGTGCCAGTATCCGAAGAGAAGTATGAATACATATTGGAAGGCGTGAAAATCCCTGGAGGGTTCAAAAACCGCTTTACCGTCCAGGCCAGCGGGGCCAAAAACCTCAACATCAGGGTAAAAATGCTAATCTGGATGACTAAAAGTTCGGAAGCTTCTGGAAACACTGCAACTGTGACGCAGTCAAGCGTCCCTCCGGGAACCTACCAGATAAAGATGGATGGAGATTCCAGAGGAGGAGCCTCGACTGTGGACCTGAAAATCACAGCTGTTCAGCAGATAAAAGCGAATTCAGATGGGGATTTCAGTTACTCCTATAATACAAAAGCTGTCCCTCCCGGGGACTTTGAAATAAGTGTAGGGGGCGTCAAGAAAAAAGTAACCATTCAGCAAGTGAAGACTTTAGAGGAAACGGAGTTTGAAACCGTAGAAAAGACAGGAGAAGCCACATTAAATCCGGATCAAATCCCTGAAAACGGAAATAAATCACCTGCTTCAGAAATAGAATCCCGGGGGTCTGGACCTGATGAAAATGGAGGACTGCCCGTAGATATAGTCTACATACTTGGAGGAATGGGGGCAGCAGTTCTAACCCTTCTCATTTATTCAAAAAGGAAATGAAGAAAAAATAGTAATTTCAGCCAAAATAGCATGCAAACAATTTGCTATCCTGAAACTGATGAATCAAACAGATTCGATGGGGAAAATGGAGGCATGTAAATTGAGAAAAAGTCTATTGATACTTATAATTACGATATTCATATTAACCTCTGCACCAGCAATGGCAGGGGGTGGAAAAACAGACGTAAGTCCTGTTGGCAATTTAGATTTTACTGATAAAGTGGTTTACTTCCTGGACCATACCAGCGACCCTGACGAAGGAAACTGGATAACAATGGGATGCCAAGAAACAGCCAGAAGTATCCAGGTCCCTCAGCCGATAAAACTCACGTATACCGGCCCGAAATATAAGGAATATGGCGGAGCTTCCGGGACCTTAAATAAGGAAGAAGGGGAAAGCTACACCATAACCTATCCATCAACTTCTCGCTACTGCACCCATCCCATTTACCTCTCTACAGACGATGTAACCATGTCTTTTTATGGAGAGTCTGGCTTGAACGGAGATGTGGAGATATACCTCTTCAAAGTAGATTCCGACTGCGTATACGGACTTTTTGATGCATTTCAGGAAGGAAACATAGGGGACCTGGACACTCTCTTCCACAGCAACATCGAAGAAGGAGATTACAAGAAATACAATACCGCACTCGGAGATAACGGCGACTTATTAGACTATAGTTTTGGTTCTCTCGATGCAGGTGAGTACAGCATAGTCATGCTACAGGAAAATGAAGACGAAAGCCTGACAGTCCTTTCTGCAACCGCTTTTGTGGTCACGGAATATGACCTGTGCGTCTCATCCGTTACAAGTATCAAAAAAGGGAATAACCTGGGCATAAGCATAACAGGAGTTCCCGACGAAACCACCTGCACCTACGGAGCAGTGCTCATAAAGGAACAGGCATACAAAGCAAACATCGAAATCAACTCCGATGGAACCAGAGACGGAACTTCAGTAATAATAAACGATATAGATATCATTGATGAATTTGACATTGACTCCTCAAACTACAGGTCAAAATTGACCAAAAATGAACTGCAGACTGAAATCCAGACTATTATAGGGGAAGGAAATGGCGCCATAGCAATAGGGGAAACTGACCAGAAAACCCTGTCACTTACCACATTCGATCTGCCTGTAGGTTGTTATTACCTCCTTGTGGGCGCATATAACTCTGAAAATGGACTTGTAGGGCTTGCCCAGAAGGAGATCGAGATTAAATCAAGTGGTGGCAGCAGTTCCGGAGGAAGCGGCGGCGGCGGCGGTTCCCCTGAGCCTGCGAAAAATGTCAACAAAAAAGAGCTCTGCCAGCAGTTTGTCTCAAATGGCAACAGGATAAAGTTTGAGTTCACAAAAGGAGCTACCTCTGTCGGCTATGTGCAGTTTAACGCCAAAAAAACTGCAGGCAAGATAACAACTACGGTCGAGGAATTGAAAGAGAAATCCTCACTTACTCCTAACGAGCCTGAAGGAGAGATCTACAAACACCTTAATATCTGGGTAGGAAACGGCGGCTTTGCAAATTCAAACAACATTGAAAACGCCATTGTGGGCTTCAGGGTTAGCAAGGAATGGACAACTGAAAACAACATTAACGTGGATACAATAGTCCTTCAGCATTTCAGTGAAGATCAGTGGAACTCCCTTAACACAAACAAAGTAGGCGAAGATGATGAGAATATCTATTTAGAAGCCGAAACTACGAGCTTTTCCCCATTTGCAATTACAGCCAGCAAGAATATCGTTGAGATTGCACAAAAAACAGGAGAAACTGAGGATCAGTCCACTTTAGATGCAGAGCAACAAGACAATTCAAAGACAGGAACAGAATCTGAGACGTCTTCAAAAGAAAACGGAAACTCTGGATTAAAAATTGCCAGTTTCTTTATAGGTTTCCTTGTAATTATTCTAACAGGGGTAATTATAAAGAAAAATATAGACAAGAACAATGAAGAAGAAGAGGAAGATTCTGAAGAGTAAGATAAA
>JBFHIK010000160.1:0-6286 GCA_041596555.1 Methanosarcina sp. | reverse complement strand
GCCTGGTCCGGGGCTCCAGTGCCTTTCAACGGGGGCGTTGCGGGGGCATCCCCCGCAGAGGGGGTCGCGGAAAACGGGCGGGGTCTGTGCCCGGTTGGAACCAGGGGGAGACTTCCCCCACCGGAAGCGGCCCGGAAGCCCGAAAAGCTGGGCAACTTTTAGGCAAAAAGCCATTTCCCCTCAAAAGTCCGGGGCTAACCGATAAGAAATCAGCAAAAAAAGGCGGTTATGAACAAGCGGCGTGGATAAAAAACGACGGGAAAACCCTTGACCTTCAATAAAATACCGGTATTATACCGGTACTAGGTATTTAATAGGTACTTTAAAGAGGAGGCTGCCGATGGCCCGCCCCGAAACCCCGTACGAAATCGTCGCCGAAATCTGCCACAAGCTGGATCAGCAGGGGAAAGACCCCTCCTACGGCCTGGTCGCCGCCGAACTCCCCGGCAACCCCTCGAAAGGGACCATCCTGAAGCATATCCGGGCCTACAAAGACCGCCGGGACCTGGCCGCCACCGTAGACTCGGGACTGTCGGAATCCTTCATGCAGGCCGCCAAAGCTGAAATCGCCGCCCACCTGACCCGAACCACCGAAGCCCTGAATAAAAAGGTGCAAGAAGCTAATCAGGCCGCCGATGAAGCCCTGGCGGAACTCGATAAATCCGAAACCCGGGTTGAGGGCCTTGAAGAAGAATTGAAGACCGAAAGAAAGAACGGGGAACTCTACCGGCAGGAAGCCGAGAAGAAGGAAGCCGTCGCCCTGCAAAAGGTCCAGGACCTGGAAAAACGAGTCCAGGAACTCGAACAGGAACGGGATCAGCTCATCAAAGCCGGGGAAGCCTCCCGCACCGAAGCCGCCAAGGCTCAGATGCAAGTCGAGCGGGCCGACAAGGCCGCCGCCCTGGCCGAAGAGAAAATGAAGGCCCTGGAGGAAAAACTATCCGCCGCCCTGGCCACCAATACCGACCTGGAAAAACGCCTGGCCGTCACCGAAGCCAAGCGGGAAGCCCTGGAAGCCACAGAAAGAACCCGGACCACGGAAGCCAAGGAAAGAATCGAAGAGCTCAAGCAAGAACTAAGCGGAATCAAGATCGCCCTGGAGGAAGAGCGGAAGGGGAGAGTGGAGGCGGAAAAACAGTTGGCCGGGAAGAAAGCGGAACAAGGAACAACAACGAAACAAAAATAACGCCCGTTTCAAAAGCAGAAACTACGTGAGCGGTAAATTGGGAGTCCCCCAATGGGAGATTGACAGGTTATCCCCCGTCAGCTAGATTTTCGTCATTATATGACATGACAGGGGGGACTCTATGCAGGAAATTAAGCAATGTCGAGGATGTTCGCTGCACAAACGCAACAACCGAAGATTATTCGAGGAGCTGGCAGAAGATCAGGGCCGACTGATGCAAGAGGTTTTGTGTAGGGGATGTAACCAAACCCCATGGGCGGAATGGGAACTGCTGGAGATAGAATAAACCAAGAAACGCCGAAGGAAGGCCCCTTTTAGAAGCCCCATACATACTTGTCAGGCAGCCTCGTCGGCAGACCAGCCTTTATGGCCGTGACTGATCGCCACCCGCCGTTGCACATGCGGTTGCGGGGAAAGCGAGAGGTTAGCCATTTCTTCAAAGTAGTTTTCAATCCGGCGGTTGTGGGCTACCAGACTGCGAAGCAGCAGCTCATTGGCTTCTCCCATCGGCGAAGGCTTGTGCTCAGATTCCCAATGGCTTACCTGGCTGGGGCGAACGTGCATGTTTCTGGCGAAGTCCGCCTTCGACCACCCCAGGGATTTACGAAGAAAGGTAATCTCGAACGGCTCCAGGCGACCGGACTTCTTGATGACAATGTTCGCCAGCAGGCGATGCAGTTGTTCCATTTTGGGGATATTGACCAACGTGTTTCCACACGATGGGCAACGTTCCACCAGGATATCGCACAGAGTCACATAGGGAAGGCCGGATTCCGTGTAACGAATGTTCTCGCGGCTCTCAATCAGTTCTGCTTGCCGGCAGTCAGGGCACGTCATTTTAACCTCCAGGCCGTAACGATAAAAATTCTGCTTTCGCTCCAAATTTCTACCACCACGACGATTTTGTTCGAGTGAATCTTGTAGCGCCAAGCCCCATTCTCCCATTCGGGATGTTCCGAGATCGCCCCCGCCCGCAAAACATTCCCAACATCCACCTTGGTAAGACCATGCTTTACCAACCGATCCTCCGCATGGGGTTTGGAATAGGTAACTGTCCCCTCGGCAAAAATCCGCTTAATTAAGCGCCTGGCTTCCGTTGGGGAATAGTCTGGAGGAGTCGGTGACATGGTGGTAGCATATAGAAAGAGCCCTTACGGTGCAAGCACAAATATTGCGTTTAACGCAATAATTTCTTTTCTGACAATGCCAGAAAAGACGTTCTCAGCTAAGCAAGTATCAGGTTCAAATTAGCAACAGGGTGGCAAGGCTATGTTATGAGAATAAATAATAGAAAAGCGCTGAGCTAAGTATTGGAGGAACCCAGCATAAACATCTATAAGTCCAAAGAAGAATACGTAAATTTTTTTCATTTTTATCTAAACTGCTTACCATTTCATCAACAGATATTTTCAAATCCTCTGGATATCTTTCATTTTTTCCTTCAATGGCATCGAACATTACTTTTTTTGCGTGTCCGATTCGATTTAATTGAAATTGTTGATTGCGAACGGCACCAGCGATAATTATTGAAGCTATGAGCAGACCGGTTATAAGTAATATTATTTCTAAAGGTGATGTTGACTTTGAAACTATTATTACAATAGCAAATGAAACAGGAATGCTTAGTAGTTTTCCGGCAATCTCGCTGATGACTTTCGAAAACTGTTCTGCAAGATTAAATTCAGATTCAGCTATCTCTCTTTTAGCCTTATGAAAGGCAAATCCACTAAGATATGTTCCAAGATTTCTTTGATATTTCTCAACAAAACCATCCCAGTTCTTCACTAAATAGAGAAAATGGGCTTGAAATAGAGAAGGAGTAGATAAAAATTCTACTAGGGTTGTTCTGAATACCCCTACTTTCTCGTTGTGGTGGAGATCGGTGTTTGCATCACCTCGGGAAAGGTCTGACAAAAAGCTGATGTCCAAAGGGGGGCAATTCAACATCTCTTCTGAAACGGTAGTTTCGAGTTCAAAAGAAGCCGTTCGCATATCATCAGGCTGAATAAAGACAAGTCTGTAATGGTCAGTTGTCGTTTTTGAATCATGATAATGGGCGAGACCAGAAATTTTTTTAATTAGACTACATATCGAAAATAAAGTTTCTATCTGCGGAAGGCTTCCTTCGTCAAGGCTGTAATAATCTTCCTCTACCAGATAATAATCAACAGGGAGCTCTCCTTTTGATATCTGTGGAGCATTGTTAAGTAGACCCTTAATTGATGAATGAAACGAATTGGCTGAATCACCTGGCAGAAGAAGAATGAACGAAATTTTGTTGCCGGCCTCTGGTAATGGTTCATTATCGAGAAATTCAATTTTGTCGACTAGAATTTCTTCAAAAACAGAACCATCCTGACTTCTAATTTCTTCAACAATCTTAATTATTTTTGGCGTAAAGTCTACAGATGCGGAGAACCTACTAGCTTTTATTTCTGGTCGGCCGGATGCTCTAAATAGATTTACGATTGAAGATAGTTTCATATTGATAACTATGATTTTCTATTTTCAAGTTCTTCTTCAATTAATTTAACTACTGCACAGGGTAGATCATTAAATATTAGTCTGTTGTGATCCTTGTCAAAATACACTTTTGCGTCGTTTTTAGTTCCAAGAGAACTTCTTTCAAAGCTCAGGTCCCAATTATCGGAATTGTATTGTATTCTCTTACTTCTATTCAGTGCAGGTTTGTTTACAGGAAATTCCGCTGGAACGCCATTCTCCTCACAATTCAAGTGTGAAATAAATTTATCAGCAATTTCATCCGCTAAATTTTCTTCGTCTGCGGGAAAGAATTGACGTGCAAGTGATTCAACTTCTGAAAGTTTTACAGACTCTCCCTTTGCCTCTTTTTCTGTTAGGTATTCAAGGAGTTTATTTTTAAAAGTTTGACGATATGGGTTGAGTCTTTCATCTTTTCTAAAAAAATCGACGCTTTCTTTTATGATAGTTGTTGTGGCTCTGGCAGAGGCAGTTCCAGGAGCGCACCCTAACGCTGTAACAAAATAGCCTGCTGCAGATTTGCTAGCACTTGGACTGACAAAGCTAAGATAATTTATCTCTTGACGGTCCTCAAGGCTTGCAGTTCTATAGGCAGAGAGTTTTCCATAGCTAATCCGTGCAGCTTGGTATAGTCGACTAAGGTCAAGTTGAGTTAGTTCCTCAGGTTCGAGTTGTTCACTTAGTGTCAGTCCTTCTTTTTGTTTAATCATGGCCGCTATGAAATAACGCCCTTGGGTATTAGAGTAGTCAGCATAAAGCATGTATCCGCCTGACGCTGCATGGATTCCCTCGGCCTTTTTGTAGAGCGCCTTCATCGCAGCTTTGCTAAGATCGAGAAATTGTTGGTCAGATGGGCTGGATATCTTTGAGTACGTTTCAAATTCATCGGGAAAGGTTCCTCTCCCTTCATCATTGCGAAATGTTCCGTAGTGGGCACTATTGTTTCGTTTGCCATAAAGAGATGTTACCCCGTACACTAGTTTTACTACGGGATCGCTGCTTGCGTCCAAAACTTTATCTCGTAAATTTGAAGGTTGTATTTTTTTGTGCTGCTCTTTTACTAATTCATGAATTACAACCTTATTAATTTTAATGTCTTCCATTTTCCCTCCATCTTAAATAAATAATTGTCAAACAGCTCTTCTGAATTGTAAATTATAACTCAAATAGATAAACTTTTTAATTGAAGTTTAAAATGAAAAATCGCTGACCGGCAAAACACCAGATCAACGATTCTTTAATTTTCTCTATTATGATTTTAAGCGTGTCCTGCATCTTCCACCTCCTGGATAATATCAATTTCAATCTATGACAGGCTCTAATATTTTCTTGTCATTCAAATAAATAGAAAATAGCATTCGATCTTTCTTCTTCGAGGAAAATCCCCCAATCCAATGATTGGGGGATTAAATTATTATTGGCTGTGCCTTTTTTATTCACGCCAGTTGGAGCTAGAAATGCATTATTACTCCGGAAATGTTGCGATCAATTGATTGTAAACGACCATTGATCCAAACTTCGTCAGGAGGAAAATAATTTTTATCTTGGATGTCTCTGACCACATCCTGAGCATCGGTGAAAGAATGTGCGCCAGCGTGCCTGTAAATGGTTTGCCACATCAGTCCTTCAAGGGCGTACTCCCAGTCCGATTTATTTGGAATTTTGCGGCCATCCTCCTTAGCACCGATAATGGCAGACATAGCTATCAAGGACGGTGACATCAAAATTTTGAGATCCTCATCATGTATCCATGGGCCGGTTTTCTTAAAGTTTTCAGCATCTTTCATGTCGATTGAGATTACCACGCCGTTGGTAAATGCCTCTCTAGCCTCTTGGTTAATCGAAAAGTCCTCTCGAAGGCAATAGTACTCAAGGGTAAGTTCAATAGCTTTGATTGCTTCGGCCCATCGGATGGACTGTTCGGGAAGACCGAAAGCAGCACAGGCTAATTGATCGAGTGCTTTGTTGAGGGGAATTCGTTTTTCGTCGCTGAGGCGTTTGGCGTTACGTTTGACTTGCTCGACGGTGTGCCAGGTGGGAAAGCGCAGATCAGAAGAGTGAGACATGGGTTGGGCTCCTTTCAACGTTAATGGAGTTGCTTAGCCCACGAAGCAGCTCCCAGTTGAAAAGGCCGCTCTTCGTCCACGTTAAACTACCCACTGGCGCATCCGCCTTCGCTCACCAGTCAGGTGGTGGGCTACAACAAGCAGGTGGGAACCACTTCCCGAGAAGTATTAGACATGACCGTGATTAAGGTCAAGAAAAAAGTTTTCTTAAAAATCCACTATAATAGACCCTTCTTCGGATTTTCTTAATTTTAATTATTTGACATTGATATGCAGGATACTCTATAAACCTTCCACATATACATTGGCCCTGCAACTGACCCTCCTGTTGCGGGGCATTTTTTTAAACTGCGGCCATTTTATAAAAGGTATGCGTCTACGAAATTTAATACTGCCAAAAGTAGAGATTTTGGCAGTTCATAAAAAGAGGTTGTAAACACCTCACTCCCTCCCTTAAAATCACTGCCAAATCTTATGCCAAAATCAAAGTGTCAAAACCATAAGACGGGGGAAGTTTATGCACCGTATCGGC
>JBFHIK010000159.1:0-6293 GCA_041596555.1 Methanosarcina sp. | reverse complement strand
AATATATATTTTTTGTACTGATGATTGCTGAAGATCTGTTTACGATTTGTGTCTAATCCAGAGATTTGAATCCGGAAAAATCTCACCATGCCAGCTATTCCGTACTCCCTTAGTAAGTTAATCCGTAAGTTAACCAAAAATCGATCATATCAGAGGCCGAGAAGTTTTGAAGAAAATAAATTCCCTCATGCTTGTACTTACGATTTTATTATCATGCTTATCTGCCAGCCCGAGCTTTGCCGCTGGAAATGTCAAAACCTTCGAGCTACCCCTGAACAATATATCCCTTTCAGAACCTGCGATTGAAATGGCCCCGTTAAATCCCGAATTTCTGGATTCAGGGCAGCAGGAACCGGTTGACCCGATCTCGCCTTCTGATTACGGGCACACTTCAGGTCCTGGGTATATGCCTTCTCCAGTAGATCTATCAGGGCTCTCAATGTCTTCAGAAAGGCTTTTGCTCAGGGCATCAGGCTCGGAACTCCCTGCAACCTATGACCTGCGCACGGAAGGCCAGGTCACCTCTGTAAAGGACCAGGGAAATACCGGAAGCTGCTGGGCTTTTTCAAGCCTTGCGTCCCTTGAATCTTACATCCTGGGGACAGAAGAAGAAACTAGAGATTTTTCCGAAAATAACATGAAAAACCTCGTTACAAAATACTATCCCGACGGTTTTGACTTTGATGTCAATGACGGTGGCAATGCTTTCATGGCTATGGCATATCTTGCCCGCTGGTCAGGACCCGTAAACGAATCCGCAGACCCTTTTAGTGAGACCTCGACCTACTCTCCGACAGATCTTCCCTTACAAAAACATCTCCAGGAAGTACTTTTACTGCCTGATAGAACGGGACCTCTGGACAATGACGTGATCAAGCAGGCCCTTATGGATTACGGAGCTGTGTACTCAACAATTTACTGGAACTCACTCAATTACCAGGATAATAACCACACCTATCGATACACAGGTTCAAGTAATGTCAATCATGCAATAACCATCGTAGGCTGGAACGATTCTTTTGACAGGAATATGTTCAAAACGGTTCCTTCAGGGGACGGGGCTTTTATAATAAAAAATAGCTGGGGGGAGTCCTGGGGAGAAGGGGGATACTTCTATATTTCCTATTATGATACCATGTTAGGATACGAAGAAAACGCAGTGTTTACAGCTGCAGAGCAGGACAACTTTGATTATAATTACCAGTATGACCCACTCGGATGGACAAACCAGATGGGGTACTCCGGATATTTAACTGCCTGGGGCGGAAATGTCTTTTCTTCGCAAGGGAACGAAAAACTGGAGGCTATAGGGTTCTATACTACAGATCTTGATACGACTTATGAAATATACGTGTATAAAAACCCGACAAATGGTCCCCTTAATCAGGAAAAGAATTTTGTTGTAAAAGAAACCGGGAACTGCTCATTTCCTGGATACCATACCCACCTGCTGAATTCGCCAGTAGACCTGAGTGCGGAGGAGAAATTTTCGGTGGTAATAAAGTTCAGCAATCCTTCTTCCGACTCGTACCCTCTTGCAGTTGAAATGCCCCTGTCTTATAGTTACAGCAGTAACGCACAGGCTAATTCAGGAGAAAGCTATGTAAGTCCGGACGGGCTCGGATGGACAGACCTGGTATCAATATCCGATTATTCAGAAACAAACCTCTGCATAAAAGCTTTCACCATTGTTAATGAGCTTCCTGAAGCTGAATTCTCTTCTAATCTCACCAGCTGGGTTTCCCCCCTCACAGTCCAGTTTACTGACCTCTCGCAGGATGCCTTTTCCTGGGAATGGGACTTTAACGGGGACGAAATTGTGGACTCAACAATCCAGAACCCGGTCTATACCTATACCTCCGATGGGAATTATACTGTTTCGCTGAAAGTCAATAACAGGAACGGTTTTGACTCCGAGACAAAGAGCAATTACATAACAGTGACTCCACTCTCAATTCTCTCCGCAAGCCCCGGGGGAAATATCACGACCTATGAAGGAGAGACGCAGGAGTTCAGTATCAGCACAAATCATAACAGTACTGTAAGCTGGTACCTTAATGGAGAGGTAAAGCTTTCTGAATCCAGTGTTAAAAGCAGTTCATATTCGAACAGTAATCTCTCCCCTGGAAATTATACTGTCACCGTCCACGCCGTAACAGGAACAAAAACGGTCACCCACACCTGGAACTGGACAGTCCTTGACTGGAACCCCTGGGACGATTCGACTTCCCTGGAAGGAACTAGCATAAGCACAGGAGAGCTCCAGGAAGCGATACATTTCTATAAAAACAGTCTTCCGGTCCCTAACACTGGAGTAGAACTAACGAGCTCCAGGCTCGAGGAACTTATAAAGCTCTGGCGCGATGGGTCGGCAAATTGAAAAAACAACTTAATAGCAAACGGGGGACAGAATCCAGGTTTCCCGTTTATTTTATTTATTTTCCGGGTCGATTTTGTTGATTGTTTTTCTTGATTGATTTTCTTATCTTTCTGGTTGTCTACCTTTATATGGTTGATATTTTCGAAAAAAACAATATCTGGCTCAAAGTCCCGAATTCTGACCCGCATAAACCTTATTCACCATACTGTTTGTTCCCGCCCCTCCCGAGTTTCACTTCGGGATCACAGGAAATAGGAGATTTTCTGGGAGTTAAACTGCAAGTGCAACAGTATGCGGTCCTTTTCTTTGACCTGTACAACATCAGTAGCTGTATTATGTCATTTTTGCCACGCTCGACGAAGGAGAGCGGTTTTTCAAAGTAAAACAGAGAAAAAAAGAAGGGATAATAGCCAGCAAATAACAACTGCGGGTAACATTTTCAAGGAACTAACAGGTAAAAGTGACAGGGGAAACTGATAACCTTCTGTATTTTTTGCATTTTTTGCATTTTTTGCAGAGCCGCCAGACAAGCTGGCGGAGACGCTTATATTTATCTGTGAATTTTAATGAGGATCCCGGGTTAGGGGAAGTATTCTTTTGACGGGAAAAACAGTTCTGAATTCGGTTTCGTTGGATTACAGTCTAAACTTTCATGCTACTTTTTTGCGTTGCAGAAGATACGGCTTCAGCCTGTTAGAAAAAATAACAGGCGAATTCCTGCTGGTATTAAGAGAAAAACAAAAGATTCCAGTTCCGGATATTCTGAATAATATCAACCGATTAATCTGAAAACACTATTCTTCTTATTTTTCTTTTTCCAGAGTCTGTTCGACTCCTTCTCCTATTTTAACATTCATAAGAAAATCATCAACGGTTGCAAGAAGAGAACCAATTTTTTCGGAATGAAACAACACAGCAACTCGCTCATCGCTGATTTCGCTTTCCATACTCCTCAGGTTGTCCGGGGCGAGGGCTTTCAGAATTCTGGCTGCGGATTCTCTTGACTCAGGGTCAGGGAACTCAATGGTACCTGTGATTTTCATAAATATGCCTCGTGCGTTTTTATGCTAATTCCGTGCTTTTTTTACTTCGTTTTTACTACTTAGTTTTCTGCCGCTTCATTTTCCGGCTTAATTTCCTTGCTTTTCTTTGCCTTTACTTTGCCTTTACTTTGCCTTCCCATTGGCATTTTTCCTGAGCTGGTCTCCTATGATCCGGTCTGCGATGCTCAGGAACTCCTCCGTACTTCCGAGAGGGATTGCGGCTCCGGATGCGACACTATGCCCGCCTCCACTTCCACCGACTGCGCCTGCAGCTTCCCTGAGGGCGAAAGCGAGGTCAAGGCCTTTTGATACAAGTTCACGGGTACCCCTTGAAGAAACCTTCAGGATTCCTTCAGACTCGTTTACACAGATGAAAGGAAGTTCGGGATGGAGGTATCTGACGACGGTTGTGGCAAGGCTTCCTGTGGAAAGGGCATCAACCGTACTGATGTACCAGATATTCTCCCCTTTGCGAATTTTTCCCACATTTTCCCGGACATCCACTGCAAGGTTCTTTTCATGCTCTTTTGTAAGGGAAACGGCTTCATCGACAATAGTTGAGTCTTTCAGGCAGAGAGCCAGGGCAAGCCCATACACCTTCTGCTTCCCGCAGGTATTGAGGATGGAGATGAGATCATAGACATTGGGCACCAGCTCCCTGTTCAGCAGGATGACATCTCCGATGACGGCTTCAATTGCTTCAGGGCTTGCCTGTTTGACAAGTTTCAGGGCAACGGCGCTGGCAAGTTTTGAGATCTCTTCCGCAGATAGGTTTTCAATGTTTCCGGAGAGCCCCAGCTGGTTTAAGAATTCCGCTGCTTTCTCAGGGTAGCCGGTTATATCCAGGAAAGGTTCTGTGCTGTATGCAAGCACGTCCACAAGGGCTCCATCCCCTACCTTCAGCCCTTTCCTGATTGACACAACTCCTGCTTTCAAAGCTTCTTCCAGAATAAAGGCATTGGCAGTCTGGAAAAGCTGCCTGTCTCCAACTGCGCCTGCAATTGCCAGCCCTGCGAGGTCAATGTTTCCTTCCCCAAGTTCCCTGGCTACAAGATAGCACGTGCCGGAAGCCGAGATATCCGTCGCCCCGTCTATTCCTACCAGATGGGCATTTACAACAGCTTTTGCAGGGGACTTTCCTACTGGCTGGTGATGGTCAAGCACCACGACATCAGCCGCCACCTTACCTATAAGTTCAGGTTGCCCACTGCCCATATCACAGAAAATAACAAGTTCTCCCTGAGAGATGTTACTGTTCACTTCTTCGATCACAGAATCATCCAATTTTCCTGCTATTGAAAGCTGGAAACGGATACCTGCCCGTAGCAGGGCCTGGGCCATGATCCCGGCGGAAGTCAGCCCATCAGCATCATTATGTGAAACTATGCGTACAAAGCTATGCTTCCGGATTTTATCGGCCGCATTTTTTGCAAGGTTTATCAGATTTTCAAGCTCGCTCAAAACCCATCACTCATAAAATTCAATAACAAAGTGAGAAGGCCATTAAAGAGATCGATATATTTTAGAGATATATAATAATTAGTTGCCAGCTCACGAAAGATGCCACTCTATACTGGCTTGATAATATAAAACACAATTCCCCAAAAACTGTACATGGAATATATCCTGATAACAGAATAAAGAATAATGAATAAAGAATAAAGAATAATGAATAAAGACAAAAAGAACAGATCTAACAGGCATATGGAAAACCCCTACAATCGGAACTAAAGCGGTTTTTTTTTCAGGAACCGGATATACAAAATATCTCCGGGGATCAACTTAATAAATAAGAAAGTATATAGCTAAAAAAGTAGCTAAAAAAGCTGCAGAGAACCCTGCCAACCTCATACATCAGTAGTGTAGCGGTCATCACCGGGCGTTGCCAACGCTCGAACCCGGGTTCGAATCCCGGCTGGTGTATATTTTTTAATTAAGATACGTCTGCCTTCATGAATCGTGACTATCTCTTTTTCTCTCCTTTTATCTCTTTTTGCTGATTTTTGCTAATTTTTATTCATTTTTGCTTTGCTGATGTGATAGTGTGGGATGCAGATACATTCTTGTAGATTCGAAAAAAGAATCAACCGGGTTTTATGAAAAATACGGATTCAAAATCGCAGAGAGAAATAAGAAAAAAGATTTCATTCCCATGTATCTCAATATGCAGCCGATCGTTGCTAAAATGAATTTTAAGAATACCGACTGACTGAAGTAAAATCCCTCTTGAAAATTTGCTATAAAAGAAGTATTTACTATAAAAGAAGTGCCGGGGGTGTGCACAGCACATTTTAACTTTTTTAAAATTTATAACTTTTTTCTTAATTTTGGCCATTTGATTTGCTGCTTATTCTTCATGCTTGCTAAGTCATTCTCCAGCCGGCTAAAATTGAAATACCTTTTTTCAATCAGTAACTATTATCCGAAGAATATGTTCCTATTATTCCCCTTTTTCCTTCTTGTCGTGATAGATGAGCACCTTAACTCTCTTACCTGCAAAGTCCCTGGCAGGTAAGCGTGTCCATCAGCACTTATAGTGATAGCGGTCTCCCTAAAAATTCAAATATTGGAAAAGTCAATATTTTGAGATAATCTTCCCAATACTCAATTTTACAAACTCCCAAAAACAAAAACTTTATATTATAATTTTACGTACTTCTTCCCACAACACTGTACATAATTGGTCATCGTATATTCCGTTAGCGTAAAGTAACGGCAAAATAACAAAATATATTTTCTCGGGTTCTCAAAACAATTTTATCAGATTCTTTGAGAATTCAGGTTCGTTTTCAACCTCATTTTATTTCCTTTGAGGCTTGTCAAAATTTATCCAATTCATTAAATTATTACCCGCGATCCGAGATGAGTTT
>JBFHIK010000158.1:0-6322 GCA_041596555.1 Methanosarcina sp. | reverse complement strand
ATCTGGTCAACCAGGGCTTGTTAGACAAGCCCCTTCCTCAAAAACCTGAGCCGTTAGGTGAAGGTTTTAGGGAGGGGTAATTGACTTCTTCATGCCTGTTATTTGAAGAATTTCATTTACTGGACTACTGTTTTCTCTAAATCTGTAACAGGTTATACTCGGAGGCCTCTATAAAAATATATTATAAAAAAGGACGTTCCCTGATTAATTGGTTGTTATTATTCCAAAATGACCTTAAATGACATCTCAAGTTCTTTCTTTCCACGCGCCGCGCTCCGCTTGAACCCACCAGCGTACTGTAAATATAAACGAAATCAGTAGCTGTGCTGGGGCTCGAATTCCAAAATATCAACCCTGGAGCAGGGGACAACCAAAAAAGATATTATCAAAAAAGGATAGCCCTCGAGAGCGTCGACTCGAATGTCTATGCTGGAATTAAAAAGTTCTCATACAAAGAGAAAGTACTCATACAAAGCTGAGACTGTTTTCTTGAAAAACAAAATTAAAGAAAAGAAATAAAGGTGGGGCTGGTGAGATTCGAACTCACGATCGACGGGTATCTCCGAACAACTGCTTTCACAGTTTTTCTGGTGAGCATCTATCAGTGCTCCAACGGTTCCTCATTGTCCTGCCCCGTCGGGAAAGACTCGGTAGACCCGTTGTTCATCATTTATCCGCTGGAGCCCATCGCCATGCCGGGCTAGGCCACAGCCCCTTAATGAATGTTAACAAGGATACTGACATATCTTTTCTCTTTTAAATAGTTAACGGCAAGAAATAATGTTTTCGAGAAAATATTTCTAAAAGATTACTATTTCTTCCTCAGTACATAAACAGGAAATAGATTATTCCTGCAAGGATTGCGAGCACAAATATCGTAAATGATATGTAACCAAGCAGGCGAACTGCAAAGTCATATACACTTACTTCGCCTGTCCATTTGCCTGTTCTGCGGCGGTCAAAGTATTTCATCCATTTCTTGTCTAATTTCAAAGGTTTCAGGGCTCCCTTTTCAATTTTGTTCTATATCAGGGGTTTCACAAATAAAGTTGTTTATCTTACTTCCTGAGGTTTCGGGAAGTGCGAGTACATAAAAGCCAGAGAATCAAAGGAACATGAAGATCGAATTCCTGATCTGCTTGATTTCCTTATGAATACGAAAGAGGGGAAATAATGGCTTCAATCTGTTTTTAAATCCATGCTAACAAAAAAGTAATTTGAGAGCCTTTTTTATTGGTCGGCTCTCGCTGTGTACAGATGCCTGTTAGAAAAGTTATTGTCTTAATAGTGATTTTTAGTCAATTTTATTGAACTTGGATGCAGGTGCCCCACAAATTGGACAGTTTCCTTCAGGTTCACCTTCCATAGTATGTCCGCAGACACTGCAAACGTAATAATCAACCTCTTTATTATTTCCAATTTCTGCCAGGGCTTTTTCATATAGGCTGGCATGGATTCTTTCTACTTTATTTGCCACTTCAAAGCTCCAGAGAGCTCTGTTATCCCCCTCTTTCTTTGCCTCCTCTATAAATTCGGGGTACATTGTCTCAAATTCGTATGTTTCGCCGCCAACGGCCTCTTTCAAGTTGTCCATTGTGGTTCCAATCCCACCCATACGCTGAAGGTGGTTGAAAGCATGGACTGTTTCCGCAGCAGCAGCGGCTCTAAAGAGTTTAGCTATCTGATGATACCCTTCTTCATCTGCTTTTTTCGCAAAGGCCAGGTATGTCCTGTTTGCCATCGATTCGCCGGTAAATGCAGCTTTAAGATTATCCTTGGAACTCATGTATATCTCCCCTTGATTTGAAATCTTTTTTTCACCCTATTTACTAGGTCATATATATTATTCTTAACGCCCATAGTGTCTGACCTTTAAATAGGCTGCACTTTCTGGAATATCTTTGCTTTAAAGGAGAGAGGCAGGCAGGTTTGTGGAAGCGCTTATTTTTTAATTCTTGAAACGGTTCCAGGTTAAGGAAAGTATTCATTCTGGCTGGTAGGCCTGCAAAGGCTCCGTGCAGCACAGGAAGAAAAAACTGAAAAATTTCCCCGGGGATTCCTGAATGGATTAACAAATAACAAATTAATCAGGGAACACCTGTTTTTCTAATTCTAAAAAAGGTTTTAATTGGTTATTAAATAAGAGATTTACGCCCAGGGCAGGATTTGAACCTGCGATCCCAAAGGGAACGGTTTTCGAGACCGTCGCCATACCACTAGACGACCTGGGCATTTTGATTTAAGAACGTTTCAGATCGGTTTTAGTTCGACTTATAGTTTCATGTCAGCTTAAACGCCGGATGAATTTTTGGTTAATGGGGAAGTTTCCGGGCTGTACCCGACGTTTCTGGTGCAGAGTTAAGTAAATACACTTTCTATCTTATATATTTTCTTCTCCACAGGCTCCAGAATTTTAAAAATCAAAAAGTGACCTCTGACCTGCAGGCTTTTCTTGACTCTCTTCCTCTGGTTCTTTTGTTCCTGTTCCTGCTGTTTTTTCTCTCTCAGTTTCTACTGTTTCAACCGATTTTTTTATTTCAAGGTCCGAAAAAGAGATCTGAGTTCTGGGCTTCCCAATCTCTCTTTTTGTTATTGTTGAGGGTTTTTTCTTTTCTTCCACTCTTTTTTCTGCAGGTCCGGGCTTTTCTGCTTTCAGGGATCCGGGCAGTTCGAGCCAGCCGTACTGGCCGCCTCCCCCGGGGTGGATTATGACATCGCCTTTCCTGAAGGCAAGAATTGCGCTTACTACCCTGTCATCCACGATTTTCAGAGCTTCAGGTTCTGCATAGATAAGGGCTTCAACCTCGTTTCCGAAATGTTTGACAATGGTCTCCCAGGCAGTCTTTACTCCTTTTGTCTGGACGCTTGCGTGGCCGAGTGCCATCTGTATGATCTCTGCAAGAGGAATCAGGTGAAGATAAGGAGGACGGTAGTCAGGATGTTCTGGCTCTTCAAAATCTGCAAGTTCATTGACCCGGTCAGCCACTCCTTTTTTAATAATGCCTCTGCATATAGGACAGCGCCATCTGCTGGCTTCGGCTTCCAGCAGCGAATACTGAGTAAAGCATTTGATGCAGGCAGATCGGTTGTATTTTCCTTCTTCAGGGAAAAAACCGACGTTCAGAGTAGCCCCGTATCCCTGCTCCCTGAGAATTGCTTTTTTGATGCCCTCAAAAGTGATGTCCGGAACATTGAACTGAGTAAATTCCCTTGCCAGTTTGTTGGTATAAGGGGAATGGGCATCAGAATTTGTAAGAAAGGTTAGTCGGTGCAGTTCCTCAATCCTATCCGCGTAATTACTGTCTGCACTCAGGCCAAGTTCTACAAAAGAAATGTAATCTGTCATATCCCCATAGCAGCTTTCCAGGCTGTCGTGATAGCCATAAAGAGCAGTCCACGGCGTGAAAGCATGACAGGGGCCGATCAGGGCTCCAAGGTCTTTTGCAATCTCTGCAATTTCACAGCCATCCAGCTTAACTGATGGGCGCCCATCTGCTTCAAGGTTTCCGAAAGGGGCAATTCTTTCTGCCAGCTCTTCGGCTTTTGAAATAGAAGGTAAAATAAGAAGGTGGTGTACCCGGTCTATATCCTCAATCTCGGTAGTGGGGATAAAAAGTGTATTTCCTATCTGGATTTCTTCGTCTGAAATAGCTGCTTTTTTAATCTCTTCCAGC
This sequence comes from Methanosarcina sp., assembly GCA_041596555.1. GTDB lineage: Archaea > Halobacteriota > Methanosarcinia > Methanosarcinales > Methanosarcinaceae > Methanosarcina. The sequence continues at coordinate 2,648 of JBFHIK010000158.1, read as the reverse complement.
CACTTCGGATGAGTACAGTCCCCTGTACCGATAAGCTCCATCCCTTTTTTTGAGGCTTCACTCGCGATTGTGGGCAGTTCCATTTTCCTGGAACAAGCCATCGAGTACTTCGAGTGGAGATGGAGGTCTGCATTGACTTTCATAATCCTTCAGCAGGAAACCCCTGAGTCTTTAGCTCAGGGGAGGAATGCGTCAACTTCCCCATCCTGCTCTATTGAATTCGTTTTTTATCTCTGGAATGAGGGCGAATAAACCACCCTCCTTCTACCTGGAACTTTTTTCTCTGTGTATTTATCCTATGTAGCGCAGGTCTTCTTCCGTGGGTTTAACTTCAGGTAAGTTCTGCTGATCTTCTTTCTCTTTCAACTTTTCGAGGATATTCTCCATTTCCTCTGCTTTTTTCTTAAGGGAGTCTGTGTTTACCTCGATCCCGAATATATTGCACAGCACCTTCAAAAGAGACTGGGCACTTTTAGGATCCATCAGGTATCCCGGTGTCATTCCCATAAGGCAGGCGGCATCTATGCTCCTCATCCCGCTGAAAGCCACAAGCAGGCCGGATGCACCTACGATTCCTCCGCTTGGCTCCGATTCTCTGAACTCGATCCCGTGTTTCTTAAGATCTTCGATCAGTTCCGTGCTGTTGGCAACCCCAAGGACTGTCTCTTCATAGGTGAGTTTGCCTGTCGGGTAGCCTCCGAGGGTGTATATCCTGGATACTTTTAGTTCCTCTGCAATGTCCAGATAAAGAGAGCAGAGTTCGTAATGTCCCTGTGAAGTAGTGCTCTGGTGGTCCCCTACAAGAAAAAGAACATCATTTTCGTTTGCTTTCCCCTGGTATATGGTGTTGCTTACCGGACGAACCGTGCAATCTTTATTGATAAGGACCTGGGGTGGAAAATGCGGAGAATAAACCTCCATAATCTTTTCAGCCTCAAGTTCGTCTACCAGATGTTCTGCCACCAGTTTGCCAACAAGCCCCACACCAGGAAGTCCGACTACCAGTATGGGATTTTTGAGCTCAAGTTTTTCTTTCAGGCGGACAAGTGTACTTTGCTGCATAAAAAATCCCTTATCCTTTCTTTGCCAGTCTGCGGTACTTGCCATAAGGGTCCTTTGGAGAAAAGCGAGCCGGGATTGCGGGTAAAACTTCTCCCCCGCAAGCCGGGCATTTTTCCCTTAAAGTGTACCTGCCGCAATTTTTGCATTTGCGGATCTTTTGTCCCAAAGGTTATCACGCCTTTGCCGATTCAATATGCCGTTTGAAAATCCCATGTCCGCCAAGTTTTGTAATGGTGTCTACTGCCGTCTGAGCGGATTTTTTAAGGACTGATTCGGCTTTCTTATAGTCAGGAGCTATTACCTTGATTCTATATCTTGGAGCCCCTGTGTAACTTACTTCGAGCCTGACATCTTCTCCATCAACATCACTGATGGAATTTGCAGCATGAAGGGACTGTTTGATGACCTCTATGCCGTTTGGAAGATTGCAGGTCAGATCCACATACCCTGCAATATCCACGAAGGGCAGTTTGATATTTTCTCCTGCGATCTTGATTATGCTCTTTAAGTATTTCTTGTTGACTTTGAGCCCTTTAAAGGCGTTTTCCCCTTCGACAGCTGCTTCTTCGAAGGCAGAGTATGCACTTCCAAACTCTTCTACAAGTTTCTCATGCAGAGCCTGCAGGCCACTTTCATCGCCCTCGCTCTCGGTCTCTTCGGCCACGAACTGGAGCCACTTGGTGGCTTTCTGTTCATTCTTCCAGTCCTGAATCTTGGCCCGACGCTGGTGCTCATTTACGTCTTTCAACGAAAGGTCAATGTGGCCGCGGGAAGGGTCCACGTTCAGAACCTTGCAGACAATCTTCTGTCCTTCCCTTACGTAGTCCCTGACGTACTTGACCCAGCCTGCTTTAATTTCGGAGATATGGATGAAACCTTCCCTTCCTCCGAATTCCTCAAGCTCGACGTAGGCTCCGAAATCAGTTACGTTCTTCACCGTACAGACAACAAATTCTCCGATTTCAGGCCAGTTATCGTTTCCCATTCGTACCACTTCTCAATTTTTGTTCTCTATTATTCTATACTCTATTCCTGTTCAGTGCTTTTCCTGATCCAGTTATTCAAGCACTTCCAGAATATGAGTTGTAATTGTTGATTTTCCACCGGTTGGTTCGGCAAGGGTCCTTCCACAGACTACGCAGGTAATTTTACGGCTTGCGCTTCCGAATATGATCTGTTCGTTCTCGCAGTCGTTGCACTTTACGCGCAGGAACCTGCTCTTTGGTCGCTGGGTGTAGTCTATCATTATATCTTACTCCTTGAACTCGAACTTCTTTGCCCTGAAACAGGGTCTCTGGTGGGCTTTCTTACATACGGTGCAGCGGTACCTGAGCCAGATGCGCTTTGTTGGCTTGTCGCCACCGGGCACCTTTGAGAACTTTCCGCTGTTTCCTATGCCTTGCTGTCTTTTCTTCTGCCTCGCAATGTGGGTCATTGATGAAGCCTGGCCCTTCTTGACCCTCTCTACTACGTGTTCGCTGTGGGTCTTACAGAACGGGCAGTAAGTTCTGAACCGCTTTGGAATTTTCATTCTTTACACCTTTTTTGATGATTATTGGTATTTCTGTTGTGTCCATTCCAGCTTT
>JBFHIK010000157.1:0-6358 GCA_041596555.1 Methanosarcina sp. | reverse complement strand
GTAAAGAAAAGCGAAGCCGTAATCCGCGGCAAGGTCACAGAACACCTGATCCCTTATTTCCCTGAATTCGAATACAATCCCAAGGATGCTAGATTCCTCGGAACTCCTGTGGACTTCATTATCTTTGACGGCCTTTCCGAAGGAGAAATGAATAAGGTGGTCTTTGTTGAGGTCAAATCAGGTAAAACCGGCGCCCTTTCCCCGAGAGAAAAGCTTGTAAGGGAGTGCATCAATAGAGGAAAGGTCAGTTATGAGATCATTCACAACCGGGAATGATTCCTTCTGTTAACTTTTTTCCCGGGACCATTGATTTCTGGTTAACTCTTTTTTGTTTTAGACTATAATTCTGTCACTACAATTCCTTCAGATTACTCGTTTTTCCTGTTTGTTTCAGCCCGATGGAATACCGATAGAAATGAGAAGTATTGGGGTAAAATTACCGATAAAAATGATAAGTTGTAGGGTAAAGTTACCGATGTAAATGATAGGTATTCAGGGACCTTAAGTGTAAAATTACCGATAATTTAAAAATCTCATTTTTTATTTTTTGGCTGTGCTGGCCCGTTGCATGAACTTTCACGGAACAACCAAAGTGCTCATAGAAGTAGAAAGAATCCCCTCTACCTTTTGATGGGACGTTTCTGGAAAATCCAAGACCAGTTTATCAAATTGCCTTGTGAGTACCGGGATTCTCACTGCCTTGTGAGTACCGGGATTCTCACCGACCGACGAAGGAGGGCGGCTTTCTCAAGAAGCAAAGGAGGAAGTGACTATATAAGTGAGATAATCAGAGAAAAGAGACGTTTACAGATAAAAGAAGTTTACAGATAAAAGAAGTTTACAGATAAAAGAAGTTTACAGTTGCAACCGGGTTAGGTAGATAAAGAATCAATAAACTTATCCGTGTAAAATTGATAGTTATATTCTATGAAGGACCCTCGTGAAACGGAAGGTGCAGGTCATAATTGCATTGATCGTATTCCCGGCTGGAATGAAGAGCTTGAATCGGCATTTTCTGCCTACAAAGGTCCCTACATTGCCGGAAGAGTCGTGTCCCGGCATAAAACGGTTTGTGAGATTATTATTCCGGGGGCTGTCGTACAGGCAGGAATTTCCGGGGCGCTTCTGCGAATAGGCAAACAACCGGTAGTAGGGGATTTTGTCGTTTTACTGGACCAGCCAGAACTGGGCTCGCGCATGATTGTGAATATCCTCCCCAGAAGGACCTGCCTGTCAAGAGGGGCGGCGGGGGACGGGAGCGGGGAACAGTTGATTGCTGCAAATCTTGATACCATCTTTATTGTAACTTCTGCGGGAAAAGACCTTAACCTGCGAAGGCTTGAACGGTATCTTACCGTTGTATATTCCTCCGGGGCAAGCCCGGTGATTTTACTGAACAAAATTGACCTTGCGGATGACCCTGCCCTGATGACAGAAAAAATACAGTCCATTGCAGGAGACGTCCCTGTCATTCCCATAAGTGCCCTTTCAAAAGACGGGCTTGATGCACTCAGCCCTTATCTCAATCCCGGGGAAACAGTGGCACTTATAGGTTCCTCCGGCGTTGGGAAATCCACGCTTATCAACGCTTTTTTCGATGAAGCCATCCAGAAAACCGCAGATATCCGAAAAGATGATGAGAAAGGGAGACACACTACCACAGTCCGCCAGATGTTCCTTCTTCCCAGCGGTGCAGTTGTTATAGACAATCCCGGGATCAGGGAAATCCAGCTTGGAGACTCTTCTGACGGCCTTGAAAAAGCGTTTTCCGATATCATTAATTTAGCCCGCAACTGCCGGTTCAAAGACTGCACTCACCATGATGAGCCTGGCTGTGCTGTCCTGAAAGCAGTAAAGGACGGGCTTATTCCGGAGGAGCGGCTGGAAAGTTATCACAGGTTAACCAATGAACTCATATTCCAGTCAAAAAAATCCGAAATCGGCCTGAAGCGGCTTGAAAAAGAAAAATACAGGAAAATGGCAGTCGATATAAAAAAATATAAGAAATTTACGGGCAAGCCGTAAGCTGAATGCTCTGCATGAACTTAACTGGAATCCCCTGAATTGTACTCCAGAACAATCTGAAACCTGCCCTGCCTTCCGATTCTGATGTGTCAGAAAAAGCCCGGAGTCTTCTACAGGATTTTCTGGTGGGTACCATGACCCTCACCGGGCGTTTTGCGACCGGCTTTTCAAGAAAAATAGAAGGAAAAATTTTAAAGTTTGAGGACACGCCATGAGTTTTCGGTTAAGCGTTAGAAAACCACGCTTGTATGTGTTTTTCATAAACTAATCCGCAGTACATATCCCCTTTTAATCCAGCTTTTCCCCTTCTACATAACACCCAAAATAAGTATTTTGCTCTACTTTTTTAAGGATACTGTTAATGCTTTCCAGTGTGGCTTCCATCTTATCCATTCTCTTCTCGATCTCCTGCAGTCTGGTAAGAATTTCCTGGTCTGTAGTCACAATTTCATCCCCTTATACATCTACGAAAGTTAACATATTAGCAGAATAGAAGCTTCTAATGTATATTCCAGTATATTCTGCAATGTTCTTATAATCAACGTAATACGGGTTTCGGGCTGATATATATAAAGTAAGGTATATTTTTATTGGAAATGAAAAAAATACAGGGGGAGAAAAAGGCTATGTTGAGAATTGCAGTAACCGGCAGTCCAGGTATTGGGAAATCAACAGTCGTGGCAAAAGCTGCCGCAAAACTTGCCGATCAGCCGGGCTTCAAAATAGGCGGAATTCAGACGGCTGAAATCCGGAAAAAAGGACAGAGGGAAGGCTTTTCAGTCCGGGACCTTGCAACCGGGGAAACCGGCATCCTGAGCAGCGTCAAGGGGAGTGGACCGAGAATAGGAAAGTACCACGTCAACCTCGAAGACCTTGAAAAGATAGGGGCAAATGCTCTCAGGAATGCCCTTGAATGTGACCTGATAGTTATCGATGAGATCGGGCCGATGGAGCTCAAATCCGAAGCTTTTGTTTCGGCGGTTGAAGCAGTCCTGGAATCTGATAAACCGGTTCTGGCTGTGCTGCACAGGTCAAGCAGTCACCTGCTGGCGCAGAGGATAAGGAAAGAATTTAAGGTTTTGACTGTTGATGAAGGGAACCGGAATGAGCTGCCTGAAAAAATCTTAAATCGTTTCCTCAAGGAACTGAGATGAAACTGGAACTGAGATGAAACTGATCCTTCGTGCTCCACCTGCTGCTATTTTGTCCTGCCTGAGCTAAACTCTTGCGATATTTTTAAAAACGGGGATGTAATTATACATAATTGGTTATTTTTTATCTGTTATGGTGGACGGAAAATGAAAAACAACGACGAAAGCGGAATAAAACCTGATAACAAAAATGGGATCAACAAAAAAAGAATAGAATCTTATGACGAAAACGGGGTCAACAAAAAAGGAATCAAATCCAATAACGAAAACAAAATTAAATGGGACATTGATACTTCAATATTAAATAATAAGTTTATTTTAAAAGAGCTCTTCAGAGTTTTAGGAATTGCTGTTCTGATCACAACCGGCATTGTATTTTTGATAACCCTGCCTTCGATTCTCGAAGGGCATTTTTATTCTGACGGCACGAACCTTTCAGGATTCAAATATGCCCTGATGCTGATTGGCCTGCTGTTCTTATTGACGACCCTCTTCATCTTCGCTTACTACGGGAACAAATACGAACTCACATACATAATGGACGAAAAAGGTGTTGAGGTCCTTACCCGGACAGGACAGAAAAAGAAAAACAGCAGGGTAAACTTTTTACTCATTATCCTGGGACTTCTGCTACGGAACCCCACGGCAACAGGTACGGGTTTCCTGGCAAATGCCGGACAGGGTCAGGTTATGAAGTGGAAAAACGTAAAAAAAGTAACTTTCTACCCCCGCAGCAATACGGTTGTGCTGTCAGGCGGGTACGGCATCAAAAGTATCGTTTTCTGTACAGGGGATAATTACGGACCGGTCTCTTCCGGGATCAGGGCACACTGTGGAGCATCCTGTCTGGTCAGAGAAAAGTAAGTTACCGAATAAATCGATCCCGGAAGCGGGCCTGTCTGATGCATCTGCTTTACTTCTGGGAGAGCAGGGCTAGCAGGATCACGGAAATTACGATCAAAAGTTTTGAGGTAACCAGAATAAGTTTTTTCCTCAATATCCTTTCTTTTTCTGATTTTTTGTCTTTTTCCGGTTTATCGTATTTTTCCGGTTTATCGTATTTTTCCAGTTTTTGCTCCGGACTTCTGGCCATCCTTCTCGATCCTCATCTTTTTTACGTTGATTTCGTTTTAAAGCTTGAATAATTTTTCCTTTTTCTCCGGGAAAACCGCAACCCGGATTCGGGCTAAATTTTGTTCCTGGATCGGGAGCGTCATCAATTTTTTTAGAGTCGAAGCACCCCGGTTTGCCAGTCATTGATCATTCTGGCAACTGTCCTCATTTCATCCACCTCACCTTTCTTTTGCAGGAAATTGCACTGTTTGCCTATCAGTTCAAGTACGGCGTGACCGCTCTGGTCTTCTATTGTGACATTGTAACAGGACTCAAGGGCAGTTTTGTTTTCGGCAAGCAGTTTATCTATAATTTTAAGGGCAACACCGATGGGGTCCTTCAGGTGAGTTACATCCTTTATCCCCAGCAGGCCCTGTACATATTCATCGTTTTCATCGAAGGGGATGACTCCCGGTGTATCAATAAACATGATATGTGAACCTCCGTCTACATTCTGCAATCCTTTTGTGTGGCCGGAGATGGGGGAGGTGCCCGCCCTGTGCCTGCCGGTAACGCCGTTGATTACGGAGGACTTGCCTACATTGGGATAGCCGAGGGTGCCGACAAGGATATCACGCTCTTTTATACTGCAACCGGATGCAAGTATCTGATGCCTTAACATGGTTGTCCCGGACCTGTCCTTGCTGGATATAAAAACCGTAGGGGCAATTTTGGAGAGGCGGGATTTGGTTTTCTCAAGTTTCTCTTTTGATACGAGGTCGCACTTGTTGATGACTATTATAAACGGCTTCTTTAAACGGATAATATCCTTTTCAACTTCACTGTTTCGAGTCTCTTCCGGAAACCGGGCGTCTATGACCTCAAGAAGGACATCAGCTTTTTTGATAACATCCCTTACCAGAACTTTGTAGCTTGCCATTGGCTGTGCTATGATAGAATTAGGATATAAGGATATCTTCAAATTCGGGATATATTCATGGGAAACTTTTGTTTCCATAACCTGTGACCAGAGGGATGAAAACAAATACAAAATAATAAAATGGCACAGTTAGCCATCAAACAATACATCCGGCAAAATCCAGACAATGATTTTTCAACGATGGTTTCTCAGATACAGAGTTTCAGATACAGAGTTTCAGATACAGAGTTTCAGATACAGAGTTTCAGCGATTGATTTTTTGGCTCTCTAATACATTTAGAACGGGTTCAACGGCCTTATGTCGGGTTGTTGGCAATTCAAATCTAAATGATGAACCTTTTCCGATTTTACTTTCCACATGTATATTGCCGTTGTGCATTTCAACATACTTTTTTACGAGGGTGAGCCCCAATCCCGTACCTTCGAAAGTGCGGTTTAGAGAAGAATCAATCTGAATAAATGGCTCGAAGATTTTATCGAGGCTGTCTTCCAGGATCCCTATTCCGGTATCTCTGACAGTAATTATTACAAAGTCGCCTTCCTTCTTTGAGATTATATCAATTGAACCACCTGAAGGTGTGAATTTTATAGCATTACTTAATAAGTTGTTCATAATCTGCTGGAACTTAAGATCGTCGGCAAATATCCATAATTTTCTATTTTCCGAATTATAATTTAATTTGAGATTCTGCTTCTGAGCCTGCGGAAGTACCGTAGAGATAACTTTATTGATAGAGTCATCAACAGAAAATACTTCTATGTTTAGTTCTTCATTTCCTGATTCTGCTTTTGATAAATCGAGTATGTTGTTGATAATACAGAGGAGATTTTTTCCACTTGAAGATATGAACTGAACATACCTGGATTGCTTTTCGTTCAGGGGACCTATAATTTCTTCATTTAGCAGGTCCGAAAACCCGATTACAGAGTTCAAAGGAGTCCTCAGTTCGTGACTCATGGTTGCAAGAAACTCACTTTTTGTGCGGTTTGCCGCTTCAGCAGCTGTTTTTGCATTTATGAGAGCCTCTTCTGCTTTTTTTCTAACGGTTATATCCCTTATAGCCAAAATGATTACTGGTTGATCCTGGTAGATTATTTTTGTACCAAGACCTTCAATCCAGAAAGGCTCTCCTCTTGAAGGGATTGCTTTGTAAACACTGAGGTAGCCTCCCCTGTCATTGAGAATATT
>JBFHIK010000156.1:0-6367 GCA_041596555.1 Methanosarcina sp. | reverse complement strand
TCTGTTATTATTTTAGTTATTGTTCTATACAAATACTTATGAAAAGGTTTATTGTTTTTGAGTTAATAAGTATGTAAAATAAATAATATCTTTTATGGTCTTGATAATGTCTTACTAGTATTTTTTATTGTGTTTATTAAAAGGACTTAAAAGAGGCTGTTAAAAATGAAAAAGAGACTAATCACATGTGGGATTATTTCTATTTTTTTCCTGGTTTTGATCACAGGTGTTACTGTGGCTACAGCGAATGATCTATTGGCTCAATCTCCAATTAATGATTCGGATGCCTATTCCCAGGAAATCGTAATTACTGAAAATTCCGGGAAAAATCTAATGGGCTATCAGGTCCCTATAAACCTGGATTCTTCTAACTTTAATTTCTCACAGGCAAAAACAGATGGTTCCGACATTCGTTTTTTTTCCGGAGAACGAACACTCAATTACTGGATTGAAAACTGGAATTCGGAAGCTGAAGAAGCTCTTATCTGGGTCAGGGTTCCTGTACTACCTGCAAACAGGAGCATCACGCTTCTTATGAAGTGCGGAAATCCAGAGGATGCGGCAATGAGTAATGGAGGTAAAACCTTCGATTTTTTCGATGATTTTGAGGGGGATAAACTCCAGGGGCCTGTATGGAACGCTGAAAGTGCAGGCGGGGGTCTGGTTGAAGTCAAAAATGGCATATGTAATGTGTCAGCTCCCAAGGTTCATGCTTATGATTCTTCTCTGATCTACAGCAAAAAGAGTTTTGACATCAATTCCATGTTCGTGGTTAAAAGAATGAAAGTTACCACAGGAACCGATGAGAGAGGCCCTCTGCTGAGGCAGGGTTTCATAGATCAGATAAACAACAGGAAAAACGAGATTAAGCACGAGACTGAATTTGCCAACGAGAGCCGTGTGGGCTGGGAGACGTCTTACAGGAAAGAAAGGTTTAAATCTTTTGATCGGACCAATGTCCGCGTTCCTGAAGGGGAATGGTATACGTCGGGAATCGCCTGGTACGATGAAAATGATACTCGTAAGATAGCCTGGTATAAGAACGGAGTTCGGGATACAAGGATGGACTACGCTTCAAATGATTATGTTACAAACCTTCCGATGCATGTTTATCTTTATGCCGCTTCTTACTCTGATGCCTCGAAGAACACGGGCTATATGGCTGTAGACTATGTTTTTGTCCGCAAATTTGTAGAATCCGAGCCAACTGTCAGGTTCGCTTCGGATCAGATCGAAACCTCCGCTGAAACCTCCGCTGAAACCTCCACCGAAACCTCCACCGAAAATAACATTTCCGTATCTGCAACCACTCCTGAGACTGAGGTTTCAGTTACTGAAGAAACATCTGAAGTACCAGTACAGATACAGGAAAACCAGAGTGGGAATGAGACTAAAAACCCCGAACCTCTGTTCCCAGATTACAGTGTCGATGTTTCCGGAGTTAAGCTCTCTTCTCCATACGATCTTGATTACCCTGCACTTATAGAGAATCTTGAATCCTCAAGAATCGATACCATCTTCCTGAGTATGAATGGTGGAGATGTCTGGCAGTATGAGCGTTTTGTAAAAATGGCTCATGAAGACGGACTGAGCGTGCATGCAGTTCTTTTTGAGGAACTCAACTGCACCGATGAAGGAGATGAGAACACCTCTCGGGTTTACCTGGATGCTATCCTTGGCTATAACGAAAAGTCGCTTGCACCTTTTGATGGGATCAATATCTACATGAAAACTTCTCAGGATTCCGATTCTGAAGAGGATTGTATAGACTACGTAACCCTTTTTGAGGCTGCCCGGGAGAATGCCGGAGAAGACGTGTCCATTTCAGCGACTATTCCTCCTGGTTATAATGCATCAAACGTTGGAAAAATTGCTCCTCTGGTAGACTTCTTTGTTGTCAGGGCTTATGACCGTGAGAAGAAAAACCTCAACTCTGAATCTGGCATTGTTGATGCTGTTGCACTCGAAATGGGTGAAATAAGAGGTGCGAACTCAAAAGGAATAATTGAAATTTCCGTAGAAGAAGGTTTTGAAGATAAGTTTTCAATACAGAGCCTTTTTGCTACCCTGACACAATATTACGCCAATGATTCAGCTTTTATGGGAGTTTCAATTTCCAGGTATGATACATACAAAGACCTGCCTGTGAAGCCCGAAAAAAAATCAGTACTACCAGGGTTTGAAACACTCTCTGTATTACTTGCAGGGCTTTGCGCATTTGCTTTTCTTAAGGCGAAGAAAAAGTGATACGAAATCAGGAAAATGGAAGGCTAGTAAAGAAAACAGAGAGAAAATGAAGACGAAAATGTGAAAAAAGGGAAAGAGAATTTTTCTGTTTTTCAGCCCTTTTTCTTCTTTTTCCCTTTTTCAACCCTTTTTGTTCTTCAGTTTCCTTTTTTGGCTTTTCATAAACCCTCAGCAGGAAACCCCTGAGTCTTTAGCTCAGGGGTAATTGACTCTCTATGATAGGGTGATTTTCAATTCAAGACCGCGTTGGTTTTTATGAGGATATCCACACACAACAACGAAAAGCCTTTTTTGTATTCTCCTCATTCCCTTCATTTATATGGCTTTAGGGAGTTGCATTGTTTCATCACGTTACACTTGAACTTGTGTGCAGAGTGTTAAAAACAGTGTTCTAAATTCCTGGGGTCAATTTCGGTTGATATGGGCATGAAGGCGGAGCAGATTATTATCAGCTTATTCTTCGATTATTATAAGATAATTTATATTTTTAAATATACTGCTATATATAATATCTAATAATATTATATTTCAATAACTCTTGTCCTGATACATTTATGGGCAGAAAATATTTTCAAACAAGTGTTTGTTAGTTTTGTTGATGGGTAAATCCTGTCTGAACAAATGGAAACAAAACAAATGGAAACAAAAACCTGTAACTAAAAACCCTTTCTGACGAGGAACCTGCAGGTTATACAGCTGTTGTCTGGATAAAGCAGGAATTAAATCAGGATAGTGGTTTTATGAGATTTATATTAACTTAAATAAAGTTGGGGGAAGTGGTTTTGATTAAGTATCGAAAGTTCGGAGTGCTTACTTTAAGCCTGATGATACTGTCTGTGTTTGCAGTGTTAAGTGTGTCTGCCTTATCCGAAGAAAATGATTCGATTGAAGACGTGCCTGACCTGCCTCTCATCCTGCGCGGGGGGCTGGATATAAATGGAGCGCCTGTCTCTGAGGGCTCTGAGATTCTGGCATATTATGAAGGAAAGCTAATTGCAAAATGTATTGTAGGAGAGGAAGGTAAATACAGCCTGAGTTTGAATCTCCCTCCTGAAAACTATACCAATATCGGAGAGGTGGAGTTCTACGTTAATGGAAATATATCCGGTCTTAATATCCCTGCCTCTGAAATTGAAGCAATTAAAAACAACACCCCTGGATCGATAATTGAAGTTAATCTCGAAGGTTCTGTTTCCTCTACAGAAGAGGATTCGAGATCTGGAAACGGTGATGGTACCGGTGAGGCCAGGATCGTGAAAAAAGATTCTGCATCTTCTGAGAATTCCACAGAATCCGAAAATTCGGAAGATGATTTTGCAAAGGGAGTGAAAGAAAGTTCTGACACACAGGAGCCTGTCTCTCAAACAGGCGACGAGGGAGGTGAAGATGCTTCAAAAGCGGGTTATTCAACATTCTTCACGGGGTTGCTTTTTATTACAGCACTTTTTGGCGCGTTCCTGATAATTAAAAAGTAACCATCAGAACCAGGTTAATCGAGCAAAACAGTAAAACTAAACCAGCAGAATTATTTTCTGTTTTTTTTGTTTTTCTGTTTTTTTGTTTTTTTGTTTTTCTGTTTTTTTGTTTTTTTGTTTTTCTGTTTTTTTGTTTTTCTGTTTTTTTGTTTTTCTGTTTTTTTGTTTTTCTCTTGTTCTCTTTTTCTTTATCCCAGATGTTTATATTCAAACTAACTAATTTTTTTCTATAAGAGAAATGTTTTTATCCTGCCCAGTCATTTATACTTTTGCGTAAAATTTTTTATATTCTGTATGTAAAATTTGAATGGGGGTTCTAGCATTAAAGTTCTTGGATTGGTAGGTAGTCCTAAAGTCGATGGTAATACCTCAAAACTTGTTAATGCAGTTCTTGAGGGAGCTGCGGAAAAGGGGGCAGAAACTGTAGTCTATAACCTTGCCTCTCTTGACATCAAAGGCTGCAATGCCTGTGGTAGGTGCCGGGAGCACGGCTGCTGTGTTATAGATGATGATATGCAGAAACTTTATCGAGAAATTCAGGCCGCAGATGTTCTCGTGCTCGGTTCTCCTGTATATATGTGGCAGATGACAGCCCAGACAAAACTCTTTATTGACCGCATGACAGCTTTCTTAAAGCCGAATTATTCGAGCAGGCTTGACAACAAAAAACTAATCCTTGTCTTCACTCAGGGGATTTCGGACAGAGATGCCTTTAAATCGTATTTCGAATACACTGCAGGCCTTCTTTACTATCTGGGCTTTGATGTTCTGGATACAATCGTTGCAGCAGGCACGGATCAGCTTGAAGTTGAATTCAGGCCCAGGTTGCTGGAGAAAGCAAAGGATATCGGGAGATTGGTGTCGGGTTCGCACTTCCAGGGTCTGGAGTACAGAAGAGCTGCATCAAGCCTGACACCGTCTCTCTGAACTTTTCCGTATCTCTAAAAATTCTCTATTTTTTTATACAGTAAAGGCGGCCGAAAGTAGATTTTCAGAGGGAACTTTTATACCTCTTTCGGCCATCTATTTTATCACTTTTTATTCTCTTTTTCGGAGGAATATTTCAGATGAAAGTTTTAGGATTAATCGGAAGCCCCAGAGTTGATGGCAACACGACAAAACTTGTAAACACAATCCTTGAAGGTGCTGCAGAAAATGGCGCTGAGACAAAAGTCTACAATCTTTCCGTACTGGACATCAACCCCTGCAAAGGCTGTATGACCTGCAAAATCGATGGTAAGTGCGTGGTTGACGACGACATGCAGCAGCTTTATGATGAAATTCAGGCTGCTGATGCTGTCGTGCTCGGTTCTCCTATCTACATGTGGGAAGTCACAGCCCAGACCAAACTCTTTATAGACCGCTTGGTTGCCTTTCTTAACCCGGACTTTTCTACTCGCCTCAACTTGCCAAAGAAGCTGGTCCTGGCCTTTACCCAGGGCAACCCCGATCTGAATACCTTCAAACAGTACTTCGATTACATGGAAGGTCTATTTTCCTTCATGCACTTTGATGTCCAGGGCAGTATAGTCGCAGCCGGCACCTATAACCCTGAAGACATCCTTCAGCAGCCGGAGATTCTTGCAAAGGCAAAAGAAATCGGAAAGAGCCTTTAAACCGAAAAGCAATAAAAAAAACAATTTTTTATAAGCCGTGGGATTTTTTCGGCTTCCAACCTTTTTTTCTTGCTTTTTTTGTATCCTCTTCAAATTCAAGGGAGAATTTTCCATCCAGAAAACAATGCAACAATTTTATCATACAGTTGTGAAGTTGAATGTGCTTTTTGAGCATGTTTTTCAGACTTGGTTAAATTCTTAAATTTTCAGTAAATATGTGAAATTTACGGTTTCTGACACTTTTTCGGGCTACTATTTCAAAGAAGAACACTTAAATAGTTTTCTGCTCATTTCTTTAGTAATAGATTTAATTTTCATGACGAAATGTTATATTCCCAGGAAGGATAGTCACGTCAAATACCCCTGAGCTAAAGACTCAGGGGTTTCCTGTTGAGGGTTTATGAATGTACTCGGATTGATAGGAAGCCCGCGCGAACACGGAAATACTGCCACCCTCGTGAATGCAATTCTTGAAGGTGCTGCCGAAAACGGGGCAGAGATAAAAGTTTACCACCTCTCTAAAATGGACATTAAACCCTGCAAAGGCTGCATGTCCTGCAGATCCGAAGGAAAATGCATCATTGACGACGATATGCAGGAACTTTATAAGGAACTCCTATCTGCCGACGCCCTCGTTATAGGTTCCCCGATCTACATGTGGGAAATCACAACACAGACTAAAGCATTTATTGACCGTTTGATAGCTTTAACCTGCTGGCAGCCCTGTGCAAAGCCCGAATTCACCCCACTCCTGAAAGGGACAACAAAACTTGTACTTGCCTACACCTACGGGAACTCTAACCCCAACAACTTTAACCATTATTTCAAGTACATGGAAGGTCTTTTCAGCTACCTGGGTTTCGATGTCCAGGGAAGCATCTGGGCTTCGGGAACAATAAATCCCGATGACATTTCCCATCAGTTCGAATTGTTCGAAAACGCAAAAGAAATCGGGAAGAAGCTCTAAACTTTTTTTCCAGATTTTAGAGCTCACACATCATTGAACTCTTCCGGGTACTCTACGACCCC